>NZ_JBPYCS010000005.1:0-155247 GCF_051846935.1 Virgibacillus sp. W0430 | reverse complement strand
TGACAACGCCCGTGATTTAGAAAAAGCGATTCGTAATAGCCAAGAATTTATTGATTTAAAAGAAGCATTTGAAGCGGTTATGAACGATGATTCCGCGAAAAAAATGTTTGAGAATTTTAGAGATACACAATTGCAGTTGCAACAAAAACAAATGCAAGGGGAAGAAATAACAGAGGAAGAGGTAGAAAAAGCTCGGCAAGTCGTCGATTTAGTTCAGCAGCATAAAGATATTTCAAATTTAATGGATAAAGAACAGCGGCTAAACTTAGTTATAAATGATATAAGTAGAATTATTACGCAGCCTTTAGAGGAACTATACGGAGCGTCTGAAAAATAAAGCCGTACAAATAAAGTAATAGCTCGTAGAAGATGGGGTTGTATTCTTCTACGAGCTTTCTGTTTTTACAAAAAAGGTTCTGGAAATTAGGAGGGCTCTCCACCGCTAGCGAATGGAAGATGCAAGACTCAAGCGAGATGAAAGAGATCGGTGAAATCCCGCATTTCGTAGCAGGAGACCACTGAAAGCAACGGTACAACCCTAAATAGTTAGCGATGAAACAACAAAAGGTTTGCGTCGGGAGTTACACAGCGATGTGTGTAATTTTGATAGCCTTCGTTAGATAATCGCTCTTCTCCGATCCTTTTTGCTTCGTCGTCTGTTGCTGCGTTAAACGATTCGTCCAGTAATTTCTCACCTGATTTTGAAAAAACCGTTAAGGTGTACATTTTCATTGACTAAGCCTCCTCGTGTAAGCATGCTACATTCATTATGCCACGGTCGGATAAGTAAAGAAAGATGTACTCGGTTAAAAAAATATAAAGGAAATGTATGGTACTGGTTACACCGCTCCCCGAACGTGCATTCCCCTTGTTGTTTTGCTAAAATGAATGTACGAATTTAAAAGAGGATGAATTTAAGGATGACAAAGAAAATTTCATTTCTTCATGCCGCCGACTTACATTTAGATAGCCCTTTTAAAGGGCTTGCAAGCGTACCAGAGCATCTGTTTAAAGAAATTGCTGAAAGTACGTTTACCGCACTTGATCGGCTCGTTCAGGCAGCAATTGATAAAAAAGTAGATTTTGTTTTATTAGTAGGGGATTTATTCGATAATGAAAGACGCGGTTTAAGAGCGCAAATCAAGCTTAGAAAAGCATTTGAACAGTTAAAGCACCATCATATATCCGTTTACATATCGTATGGAAATCATGATTACATAAAAGGAAACATCCATCACGTATCATATCCAGATAATGTTTTTGTTTTTAAAGAGGAAAACGTTCAGCACTTTACGTTCAAACGAAACAATCAATCACTCGTTAACATATACGGTTTTAGTTATGTAAATAAAGCAATTACGACTAATAAGGCACAAACGTATAAGGTTGTTGAGGAACAAATACCATTTCATATAGCGCTGTTACATGGAAGCTATCAACAAAATTCAACGCATGATATGTATGCGCCTTTTTTACTGAACGATTTAGTAAAGGAAGATTTTGACTATTGGGCATTAGGACATATTCATCAACGTCAAACATTGAAAGAAGATCCGCTTATCGTATATCCAGGGAATATTCAAGGCAGACATCGAAATGAACGAGGGGAAAAGGGCTGCTATTATGTAGAGTTAACAGAAACCGATGCGAGCCTGGATTTTATTCCATTGCATGCAATTGAGTTCCAAACGTTAGACATTGACATTTCTAGTTTATCAGCGCTTTATGAAATAGAGAAAAAGGTACAAACAAGTGTTCAATCCCTCTCGAGCACAACACCGGTATTACTTTCACTCACTCTTCATGGTGATACTACGCGTCAGCCTGTTACCGACCATACAATTACCGAGCTAATCGAGCTCATTAATGAAACGTTTATACATGAAACGCAATGGCGCTATATATATCAAGTGAATACGAAGCTAAATGAGAGAGATACCATGTTTACAGGCGACGATTATTTTATCGGTGAGCTAACGAAACAAATGGAGCATGCAAACATTTATCCTTTTTTATCTGAATTATATAATCACCGACAAGCAAAAAAGTATTTACAATCGATCGAACAAGCAGATGAAAAAGCAATTAAAAAAGCTGCTTGCAACTTATTACTGGATGAATTGCTAAACGATGGAGGGGAGTAAAATTAAACTTAAACAAGCATATATTTATGGGTTTGGGCCTTGGGTAGATAAGGAGATGTATTTTCCGAATGAATCCTACAGTCTCATTTACGGAGAAAATGAAGCAGGAAAATCTAGTTTGCAGCAGTTCATCCTATTTATGTTGTTTGGCCTCCCTCCTAAAAAACGCCAATTTTATTACCCAAAAACGAGTAGTAAAATGGGGGGACGCTTAATTGTTGAGGATCGGCTTCATGGAGAAATCGAAATTGAACGATTGGACAGCGTACAGAAGGGGGCAGCGGTTTGTCGTATTAATGGGAACACTGTTAAAGACGAGTCCTGGTTAAAAGAGCAGCTGGCTGGTATGAACAATAGCATTTATGAATCGATCTATTCATTTTCTGCTCTTGATTTAATTCAATTAAGAAAGATGAAAAGTGAAGACTTCGGAGAAATATTATTTAATATTGCTTTAACGGGTGCAACAAATGTGCAAGCAATTGAAAAAAAGCTAGATAGTAAACTAGCTGAATTGTTTAAACAAGCGGGAAAGATACCAAAAATCAACGTACAAATCGAGCATTTAGAGCAAATGTTTCGGGAGTGGAAACGACTTGAACAGGAAGAATCTGTGTATCGTGATAAAACGCTACAGCTTTCTCAGCGTTCAGAAGAAATAGAACAAATACAAACAGACATTAATGATTTACGTAGGAAGCTTATTTCCATACAGAAAATTACCCATGCATTACCGACAATTTACCGTCATTATCAGCAAAAAGAAAAATTAGAGCAGCTCCCTCTCGCTCTACGCTTCCCAGAGGATGGTAGAAGACGACTGCAAGCAATAAAAGATCCGTTGCTGTCATTAAAAAGTGAACGAGCAGTATTGTGTGAACAAGAGAAAATATATATAAATAAGCATACAAAGCTAAAACAATCCCACGTGGAGGAAGCGAACTATTTATCTGCATTAAACCTCCAACAGAAGTATAAAGAAGTAGTCCACTGGAAGCAGCAAATGGTTCACATTAATAAGTCGATAAAAACAATCGATGCACAGCTTGCAGCTTCCCAAGAAAAATTACACATGCCGGTAAATATCGAACAAATTAAAGCAACATCTTTTCCATTTTATTTAGAAAAAAAATGGAGTGAAATCAAACAGCAAACAGAACAAGTACAACTAGAAAAAGAACAGCTTCAGCAAATCGAATCGGAATTGAAAATTGAAGCGAATCAGCTACAAAAAGAAATTGAAACGAAACGGGAAAGGGTATTGCCAGAAGCAGACTATGATAAACTGAAGGCTAAAGTTAATCGTGCCTTAATTCACGAACAAATGCATCAATCAATAAACCATACCGAGAAAAGTCATTTAAATTGGAAAAAGACCAAAACAAAAAGGAAACAACGAGCGAAACAAGTATGTTTTGGAAGCATCCTATTTACGGTAGGACTCGTATTAGTAGACATATTTCTAATGGAGATTTCTATTCTTATCCCAGCCCTATTCTTAATTTTAGCAATTGGCTTTGGGCAATTGCTTTTAACAAATCGTACAATCAAAACGACCGATGCTTTCTTTAAGCACCTGCATTCGCATCAAACGATAAATGTTATAGAGCATAATGAGCTAGACCGAATACAACGAATTCTAGAGGAACAAGAAGAGCTGAAAAATGAGGTTTCTATGCTGCAAAAGGAGAAAAAGAAAGCACAGATGGAGCTTTTAAAGCTGGAAGAAAAACAACGAGCCCTTGAAATTAGAAATAATCGCACGAAAGAAAATATGAACGCTCAATATGAAGCATATCCTTTTTTATCGTCTGTAGAGCCTGCGTTTTGGCCAGAGGTGTACCATATGCTTAAACAAATTGTCCAAATGATGGATGAAAAAGAGGAGATGCAACGTAATTATAAAAGCCTAGAGAAAAGAGAAGAAGCCTTTGTTTTACAGCTTATCCATTTTTTAAAGCAGCATGGAAAGTACATTGAAAACAAACCAATTGAAGCGTATATTGAACAAATTGAACGATTTACAACGAACTATACAAATACATTAAAAGATCTCGAACACTATGAGCAGCTCATTATAGAAAACAAAGAAAAGAAAGAACGGATAGAGCAAAAAATAACGACATATGAGAATGAAATTTACGGATTGTTTAAACAGGCAAATGTACGAACAGAAGATGCGTATTTCGAGGTCGCTGATTTGTGGGACGAGCAAGTGAACATACAGGCGGCATACAAGGAGAGCTATGAGGAATTACGTGTTCGTTTTTCAAAACAGTTGATAGAAAAATGGCAAAAAGAAGTTCCCGATGCGAAAGCATTAGAACAAAAAGAAAGAGACGTAAAACGTAATTTGCAACAATTAGAAGCAGAATTAGAGAAAAAAAGACAGCAAGCTGCAAATTTACAAGCAGAAATTGGAAACTTAGAGCGATCAGAAGCTCTATCTTATGCAACCTATCGATTAGAAATTGAGAAGGAAAAGCTGCAAAATCTAGCGCAAGAATGGGCAGTGTATAAAACGGCTAAGGAAATGCTCGGCGAAACGAAACGAAACTATCGTCAAAAATATTTACATGCGGTTCTGAAAAAAACAACAATCTATTTCTCTTATATAACGAACCAACAATATAAAAAAGTGTATGAACCGACAGAAAAAGAAGGGTTTCGGGTGGAAACAGAGAAAGGATTAATTTATCGAATAGATGAATTATCACAAGGTACAATCGATCAATTGTATATTTCATTACGTATAGCGGTTAGTGAATTAATGAGTGAAAAACATCGTCTTCCATTCATTATGGATGATCCATTTGTACATTTTGACCTAGAACGTACGAAGCGAATGATGAAGGTGATACAACAAGTTTCTAAAGATCAACAAATCATTTTATTTACATGTAAAAAGGAGCTGCTCGACTGGGCTGATGCTGCTCATATTATTCACCTTGGAAAGACAGAGCAGCTTATGAAACAATAATTGATTGTATTTTGAGTAATCAATAATATATTAAATGAGCTGAATAGTGGGGGAGATAATTATGAAAAAAGGAATAGGCCAATATGCTATCGGAGAGTCCTTTGCTGGATTTTTGTTAATTAAGGAAGCGACTAAGGGGGTAACAACGAATGGGAAGCCATTCTTAACACTCATTTTTTGTGATTCATCAGGAGAAATTGAAGCAAAGCTTTGGGATTCAACAAAGGAGGATGAGGCAACCTTTGTACCAGAGCAAATTGTTGAATTGGCAGGAGAGATTATTCAATTTCGTGGAAATCTACAATTAAAAGTAACTTCTATTCGTCCTGCACAGCCAACGGATGGAGTTCATATTTCTCAATTTATCGAGAAAGCCCCTGTTGATAAAGAAGTATTGAGTGAAAAAATAATGGAAGCAATTTTTGAAATGGAAAATGCCAACTTGCAACGAATTGTTCGCGCATTTGTTAAAAAGTATGGAGAAGCGCTCTTAACGTATCCAGCTGCTGCTAAAAACCATCATGAATATGTTTCTGGCTTAGCACATCATATCGTAAGTATGCTTTCGATAGCTAAAGAATTAACGAATATTTATCCTTCCGTTAATAAAGATTTATTATATGCTGGTATTATTCTTCATGACTTAGGAAAATTAAAAGAGCTTTCAGGAGTTGTTACGACAACGTACACGTTGGAAGGAAAGCTGCTCGGACATATACCAATGATGGTGGAAGCAATTGGCGAAGTAGCGTCTGAGCTTAAAATCGAAGGAGAAGAGGTTACGATTTTGCAGCATCTCGTTTTAAGTCACCATGGAAAAGCGGAATGGGGGAGTCCTACACCACCTCTCGTCCGGGAAGCAGAGCTTTTGCATTTAATTGATATGATCGATGCAAAAATGAATATATTAAATCGAGCATTGGACAAAGTACAGCCAGGAGAGTTTACAGCTCGTTTATTTCCAATGGAAAATCGTAGTTTTTACAAGCCGTTGTTTGATAGGAAAGACAGTTGAATAATACTTTTTTAGAAACGATTCTGTAATTAAAGTTATCGTCCCACATTTAATAATGGATTTTAATACGATAGGTCGTTTTTAATTGTATTTTAAAAGTGAACGTGTGTGCTTATGACTACCTTACCTCTATTATGTTTTTGTATGTACAGTACGGTGAATCAAATAACGTTGTTAAATTGACGGATTGTGTAATTTTTTCTCTTGTTATTCATATACATAAGTAATAGATAAGATGGACAAGGGAGGATTGCACATGATCTTCGGAGTTCCTTGGTGGGTACTCATGCTAATCGTTTTTATTTTTATGAGTGGTTACATGGCATTTCGCGCAATGCGAGCTGAGCGTATATTGGAACAGCAATATATTGAGCGGGAAGGGAAAGTGTATATAAATCGAATGGAAGAAGAAAGAAAGAGAAGAAAAATAGAAAGCTAGCTCTATTTAAAGAACAATCGAACTACTTGAATAGAATAGGAGCAATTGAAATAGAGCAAAATGTGAAGATGCAATCAAGTTGATTGAAACGTAAGGTGACGACTCCAACGGGAAAAACATGCGTCAGAAAATCCTTATTGTGACACAATAGTCAAACAATAAGAGTTGAATCCATATCTGCGGGAAGTGTACACCTAAATTGAAAATCAACGGTGAAAGAAATCATAAATAAAAAGGCATAGCCTAAATCTTTTTAGACTATGCCCTTTTAAAAAACATTCATCACTACTAGCACCACACTAAAGGTGTCTTCTTTTCAATAATGAAAGACTTTGCTCAAACAAACGACAGTTTTTGAGTGGCCTCAGTGTTTGCTCTTTTGGGGTTTTGCTAGCCTCCTGTGGAAAGTAAAGTATTTCCGAGCGCCCCTATTAAGCGAGATAAAATACTCTCTCAGTCTCTTTCATCTTGATAATTTAAGAACAGTACATTTAGCCTTGAGCTTCTTCAGATTTCAGCATATCTTTGTATTTATCAATTTTTATATCAATTTTTGTGTCTGTTAATAAGTCGTTCATTTTTTGCATTGCTTTTTCAGGCTCGATTTTTTTACTTGCTATATTCCGACGGATTTCATCTTTGTTTTCCTCATATGTGCCAATATCTTCTTCGCTCTCTTTTTTATCGAGCACCTCAATAATATGATAACCAAACTTACTTTCTACAGGTTCGCTTATCTCACCAATTTCCAAATTATATGCGGCTTCCTCAAATTCAGGAACCATTTTTCCTGCAGTGAAAGTACCTAAGTTACCACCATCTTGAGCCGATCCGTCTGTTGAATACTCTTTAGCTAGTTCAGCGAAGTCTTCACCCTTATCCAGCTTTTCCTTTACTTCATTAGCTGTTTCTTCGTCATTAACAAGGATATGTCTTGCTTCTAGCTCTGTTTTCATTCGTTCATATTGTTGTTTAATTTCTTCTTCAGAAATGTCGATATCCTCCGTTAAAGCAGCTTCTTGTAACAGTCCGCTTTTTATATCTTCACGCAATTCTTCTTCTGTTATACCTTCATTTTCAAGCGTAGTCTCATATTCATCGCCAAATTGCTCTTTAATTTTGTCTATTTCTTGGTCTATTTGCTTATCTTCAATTTCATATTTATCATCCAGTATGACCATAGTGATCATTTCTCGTAAAACTTCTTCTCCGTAACGATCAACTAATTCATTGTACAGCTCGTCCTTTGTAATATTACCTGCGCTTGTTTTTACAACGACTTCTGAATCATTACCAGAACACGCGGATAAAGCAAGAATACCTACTGTAGCTATCGATGCAACTAAATATTTCTTCATCTATGACACTCCTAATCCTATTCAATTTATTCAACCTTCGACAATGACTAATATACCATATTTTCTCACTAAAAAAATACGTTTTTCATAAAATCGCTTAAATTTAGTACATTTATGTACCGTACACGCTTAGTCGATGGCGTATGATGACTATATCACTTTACTGTTAATAGTAAAACCGATAAGGGTATAATAGAAGGGAGGCATTGTAATTACCCTTATATTGATAGCGAATAATTTTAAATTGCTCTTTATCAGATTGGATAGATGAAAGAGAGATACGATTCATTTATAGGAAAATGGACTTAAAATAAAAACAGGAAAAACAAATATTTATTAGCATATAAAAGTAATTTAGCGAAAAAGTAAGAATGTAGCAACCGAATAAGATAAACAAATGAATTTGTTATGAAAATCGAAAATTTGATGTTTGTTTTATAGTTCTTTTAGGGTATATGATAGGTAAGTGTGAATGTTACTTTTCCCTTTTGTTAATAAATAGTATGTAGTGGCAGGCTTTGTATAATTCCTCATCTCTCCGAAGTATATATTTGTCTACAACATCACACACATACTTTTTCACATGCATTTAACAACTAAATAAAATAAAGAGGTGAATTGGATGCCACTAATAGAGGTAAAGAACTTATCGAAAATTTTTGGCAAAAATCCAAAACAAGCGCTTAAACATTTGGATGAAGGCTTATCAAAGAAGGAAATCTTAAGTAAGACAGGTAATACGGTTGGCGTTAATCGAGCGTCTTTTTCAGTTGAAGCTGGGGAAATCTTTGTAATTATGGGGCTCTCTGGTAGCGGGAAGTCGACACTTGTTCGATTAGTAAATCGACTGATTGAACCGACAGAAGGAAGCATTTTGATTGAAGGAGAAGATCTTTCCAAGCTCGATAAGAAGGCATTGCGTAAAGTACGACGCGAAAAGCTAAGTATGGTTTTTCAGCGATTTGCGCTGTTTCCACATCGTACCATCGTAGAAAATGCAGAGTTTGGTTTGGAAATACAAAATATACCGAAAGATGAACGACGTCAAAAGGCCGAGAAAGCATTGGAAATGGTTGGTCTAGGCGGGTATTTTGATCAATACCCAAACCAATTATCCGGAGGTATGCAGCAGCGGGTAGGATTAGCACGAGCGTTAGCAAACGATCCTGAAATACTGCTTATGGACGAAGCTTTTTCTGCATTAGATCCATTAATCCGAAAAGATATGCAAGATGAATTGATCGACTTGCAGGCAAGCATGAAAAAAACGATCTTATTTATAACGCATGACTTAGATGAAGCATTACGACTTGGAGATCGAATTGCTTTAATGAGAGATGGATCAATTGTTCAAATTGGTACGCCTGAGGAGATATTAGTCCATCCTGCAAATGATTACGTAGAGAAGTTTGTCGAGGATGTTGATCGCTCAAAAATATTAACAGCACAGCATATCATGAAGCGGCCAGAAACAGTAAATATTGAAAACCACGGCCCACGTGTAGCATTGGAAAGAATGCGTGAGGAAGGATTATCAGGCGTCTATGTAGTTGACAGCAAGCGTGCATTAAAAGGGTATGTTACTGCAGAAGATGCTGCCAATGCAATTAAAAAAGAGGAAAGAAGCTTAGAAAGTATTCTACAAAATAATATTCCAAAAGTAGATAAAGAAACGCCGATGAATGATATTTTTAATATTATTCACGATTCTCCTGTGCCCGTAGCAGTTGTAGAAAACGAAAAGCTGCTCGGAATTATTGTTCGCGGTGCTGTTATAGCTGCTCTTTCTGAAGATGGCGAGGTGAATCTAACGAATGCTTAATAACATATTGGATTTTGTACCGAAAATACCTATTGCGGACGTTACAAAAGAAGTGACAGATTGGATTACAAGTAATTTTGCATTTCTGTTTGACCCGATTAAGAAGCATTTTGGAAATTTAATGGATTGGACTTCCGATATGCTCCTGCAAGTACCGCCAATACTAATAGTTATTTTAGTAGCTCTAATTGCCTTTTTTATTTCTGGGAAACGATTTGGATTGGCAGCTTTTTCAGTAGTTGGTTTATGGCTTATTTACAATCAAGGGTTATGGGAGCATTTAATAAGTACCTTTACTTTAGTTTTGGTAGCTAGTCTATTATCTGTAATTATTGGTGTGCCTGTAGGTATTCTCATGTCTAAGAGCAAGCTTGCAGAGACTATAATTACACCAATTTTAGATTTTATGCAGACGATGCCGGCATTTGTATATTTAATACCTGCAGTTGCTTTTTTTGGAATCGGTATGGTTCCTGGTGTATTTGCATCATTAATATTTGCTACACCTCCAACTGTAAGATTTACGAACTTAGGTATTCGTCAAGTTTCCACAGAGCTCGTTGAAGCTTCGGAGGCATTTGGAAGTACGGGTAGTCAAAAACTATTTAAAGTAGAACTGCCGATGGCAAAAGAGACAATTATGGCAGGTATTAACCAAACGGTAATGCTCGCCCTATCTATGGTCGTTATCGCTTCAATGATAGGAGCGCCTGGACTTGGGAGAGAAGTTTTATCCGCATTACAGCGTGCACAAGTCGGCACAGGCTTTGTTGCGGGTATAGGTATTGTCATTTTAGCCATAATTATTGACCGTTTTACACAAAGTGTTAATACAAAAAAAGAGTAATATTTATCGATCGCATCTTTCTGTAATAGAAAGTTTGCATATATAACAAATTTTAAGGGGGATTTTTTAATGAGTATGTTTAATTGGAGACGCCTAGGTCTTATTTTAGGATTAGGACTTTTAGTTGCGTTATTTACTGCTGGATGTGGTTCGGATGATGCAACAGAAGAAGGGGATAATTCTGAAGCAGGTAATGATGAAGTAAATTATAGCGAAGAGCTAGACTATAAAATTACTGGAATCGAGGCAGGAGCAGGTGTATTTAAAGCATCTGAAAAAGCAGTAGAGGAATACGGTCTTGATGGTTGGGAAGTACAAGCATCATCAAGTGGAGCGATGGCGGCCGCTTTAGGTGAAGCTGTTGCTAATGAAGAACCAATTGTTGTTACAGGCTGGACACCGCATTGGAAATTTGCAAAATATGACTTGAAATACTTAGAAGATCCAAAAGGCGTATTTGGAGACGAAGAAATCATTTCAACGATGGTGCGTGAAGGCTTAGAAGATGATTTGCCAAATGCATATAAATTGTTAGATCAATTTAACTGGTCAACGGAAGATATGGAGACAGTAATGCTTGAAATCCAGGATGGTGCTGAACCGGCAGAAGCTGCAGCGGCATGGGTTGAAGAAAATACTGACAAAGTAACTGAATGGACCAATGGTGTAGAAGAAGCAGATGGTGAAGAAATTGAGCTCGTTTATGTAGAGTGGGATTCTGAAATTTCGTCCACACATGTTGTAGGAAAAGTTCTAGAAGATTTAGGATACGCTGTAACACTTACACCATTAGACAATGCAGTAATGTGGCAAGCAGTAGCGAATGGGGAAGCAGATGGAATGGTCGCAGCATGGTTACCTGCTACTCATGGAGATTTGTATGAAGAATATAAAGACTCATTAGTAGATTTAGGTGAAAACTTGGAAGGTGCAAAGATCGGTTTAGTCGTTCCTTCTTATATGGATATTGATTCAATTGATGATTTAGAAGCAAAATAATACTTTCAAAAAAGTAAATAAGACTATTGTACATGATAGTCTTATTTATTTTTAGCTTAAAAGGAGTTAAAGCATCAAATGACAGTGCAAAAAAGGTTTCATTTTAAATTTACAATAGGATTAGTAATAATAGTTGCGCTCTTAGCTGTTATGTCTGCTTGTGGGGACACTTCAAAAGAAGAACCAAATGCCGATAATGACGCAGAAAATGGTGCATCAGATTATAGCGAACAGGTCGATTATTCGATCACAGGTATTGAAGCTGGGGCAGGCATAATGATGGCAACGGAGACGGCCCTTGAAACGTATGGAAATTTAGAAGGCTGGGAGCTAAATGCCTCATCTAGTGGTGCGATGGCAACTGCTTTAGAAGCAGCTATTGAAAAAGAAGAACCAATCATCGTAACAGGGTGGTCGCCGCATTGGAAGTTTGCGAAATTTGATTTACATTATTTAGAGGATACGAAAAATGCATACGGTGATCCTCAAAATATTGAAACGATTGTTCGTACAGGCTTAAAAGAAGATATGCCAAATGCTTATAAAGTTCTTGATCAATTTTATTGGACGTCGGATGATTTAGATGAGGTTATGTTAAAAATTTCTGAAGGAGGAGATCCCGAGGAAGTAGCGGTAGAATGGGTAAAAGAGAACGAAGACAAAGTAGCTGAATGGACTAATGGCGCTAAAAAGGTCGATGGCAAAGAGATTGAATTAAGTTATGTAGAATGGGATACTGAAATTGGTTCTACAAACGTTATGAAAAAAGTACTGGAAGATTTAGGGTTTGACGTATCGATCACTCCTTTAGATATGGCTGTTATGTGGCAATCTGTAGCTTCCGGAGAAACCGATGGCATGGTTGCAGCTTGGTTACCTGTATCACAAGGAGAATTATTCGAGCAACATAAGGAAAATGTTGAGAACTTAGGACCTAATCTTGAAGGCGTTAAAATAGGCCTAGTAGTTCCTGATTATATGGATATTACTTCAATTGAAGAACTACTGCCAAAGAATTAAATAATTGTTAAATTTAATAATAAGGAATGGGGATAAAATGATACAGCAAATAAATACATTTAAGCTTGCAACACTCGGTATCGTTGCGATACTACTCATATTAACAGCTGGGTGTGGTGGGGCAGAAGACAATGGTAGCGATGAAGCAGATTCGAATAATGAGACAGAGTCAACCGACAGTGCATCTGTTGGAGAGGCATTGAATTACACAATTACAGGAATTGAGCCAGGTGCAGGTATTTCTGTTACGACCGAAAAAGCGATCGAAGAATATGAAAGCTTAAGCGGATGGAATGTAGAGCTGTCATCTACTGCTGCAATGGCAACAGAACTAGATAAAGCGATTGAAAATGAAGAGCCGATTATTATTACAGGATGGAATCCACATTGGACATTTGCTAAGTACCCAGATATGAAATATTTAGAGGATCCAAAAGAGATATATGGTGGCGTTGAACAGATTGTTTCTCTAGCTCGTAAAGGGCTTGAGCAAGATAAACCAAATGCATTTAAAATGATCGACCAGTTTAATTGGGAAGTCAAAGATATGGAAGATATTATGTACGAATCAAAAGAGACTGGCGATGATATTGATGAAGTAGCAAAAAGATGGGTAGAAGATAACCCAGACAAAGTGGCAGAATGGGCTGAGGGAGTAGAAGATGTCGATGGTGTAGAAGTAGAACTCGTCTCCACTCCATGGGATTCTGAACGTGCTTCTTCAGGAGTATTGAAAGTAGCAATGGAACAAAAGGGCTTTAAGGTAACAGTTACGCCTGTAGATGTTGCAGTAGTATTTGAATCGATCGCTAACGGTGATGGTGATGCTACACTCGCTGCTTGGTTGCCGATTACGCATAAAGACTTTTATGAACAGCATAAAGATAATATCGTTGACTTAGGTGCAAATTTAGAAGGTGCAAAAATAGGGTTAGTAGTACCTGCTTATATGGATATTAATTCTATAGAGGATCTTCAACCTAAAAATTAATAAAATGAAATGAACGTTTTTTTTCAAAAGTGATGGTGTATTTACCATCACTTTTTTGTAACGTTTTAAGAAAAGTATTTTATCTCGTAAGTGAGTCAATTTTATAATTGCCACTTTTATAAAATCACAAAAGAACCAATTTTAAAATCCACTTAAAAATTTAAAGCGAGATTGGTGGCTGCTCTGTTCCACACAGATTCACTCCGCTTTCCGCAGTCAACGCCTCAACTAATTTAAAAAGTTTTTGCCAAAACTTTTTAAATGGATTTTCGGCTGTTGCTTTTCCTGCAGGAGTCTGCGTGGATCTGGATTCCACTCAGATGAGTTGGTGTTGCTATGCAACCTGTTTTTTTGGTTGAATGCTGTATTCATTCGGTCAACTGCTAATTTAAATGCATTGTACATTAGGGTGACTATATCAAAATGAATTTTTGCTCGTTTACCAGTTCTGTAACGAACATTGTCTAATTGAAAGAACTCTTTAAGATGTGCATTCGTTCAACGGTTGTACGTCGCCTATAGATAATTTCCCAAGCTGGGGCTGTATATCTTCGAAGATCTTTGGTGGTCTTCACCTTAAATACTTTTTGACAAATGCCTTCAGTAGCCAATGGACAATTGATACATTCCTTGGGGCTTGTGTATTTCAAGGTCTTGTATTCTCTTTCAGCCTTTTATTTTACCCATTGTTCACGCTCTTCCTTTGGCTTACGCCCACGTTTCTTAGGTTCAGATTTGTTTTTTTCCTTCTTTGGCGGAGCCTGATCGAGCCTCAAAATGGGTTGGATCAATCGCGATAGTATCATCAATGATAGAGCCTCATTTGATTGCTTGAAGAACAAGATTTTCTTCGACTTTATCCAAAGTACTCGATTCACTCAACTTCGTTAAGCGTCGAGAATAAGAAGCTTCAGATGGTATTATCGTATAGTGTATGAGTAAACTGTTTGTGGGGGAACAGATGCACGAATCTAACTAGATAATATGTGGTCAATTTTACTTCGACCGATATACACATGAATAACACCGTTGATTTTCACTGCCCACGGAAAGCGTAGTGTATATCTACTGCGGTCGGTAGGAATCAATATTAATATTAACGAATACAAAGAGAGGTTTTTTAACTTCTTAAAATAACACCCACAAATACGTGACTCAATCATCGTATAGTTCTTGACTGCTAAATAAGCTAGGTTGACGTATAATGGTCATAGGGAGTGCCCCTTCAGTCTTTGGTTTGTAGTCAACTACCTTTATACAAGATTTGGTGAGGTACTTCTTTTTTTAGTTTTCAAACCATTGCTCTGTAAGGGCTTGAAATTATGAAATTCATTCAAGTTGTAAATAATACTCGAAAAAAGTCAGACAGCTCATTAATTTAAAATGAGTTGTCTGACTATATTTGTACATATACTTAAATTCGGTTTTTGATTAGCTTGTGGCTAATCAGGAAGGCTCTCCAACGTGAGCGAATGGAAAATGCGAGACTTTAGTGGGAGGATAAGAGACCGGTAAGACCTGCCGACGGAAAGTGTCTGCCTTTCCCTGCAATCAATTGCTTCCGAATATAAAAAACATTTGAGAACTTTTTCAGTGACCTCATGTAGCAAGTGAAGGATCACCATTCGCCCGCCAAAAAGAGTATTCCATGAGCGGAAGATGTTAGTGAAATTAATCCTCCCTATTTCCCGATTACTCCTTAGATTTTAGTTTTCTTTTTTTGTATTGATCTTTTTTTCCAAGTCTTTAATGCTTGCCTCAATTTGTTCTAAGTATTCAAGCATGTTTTCTTGATTCGGTTCAATGGCAATCTTCCATTCATCTATGGAGGATTTCATTTCTTGAGTAAGTTCATTAATTAATGCTGCGCCTTCTTTTGAAGTTTTAGCAATTTGATCCTTTAAGCGAAGAACGTCTTGAAATAAGTTATCAAGCATATCTTTCCATTCTAAACTCTGTTCCTTCATACGATCACGTAAATCTCTTCCTGATGAAGGAGTACTTAATAATGTCGCTGCAGCACTTACTGTTCCGCCAATTATAAACCCGAGTAATAGTGATTTGCTTCTAGACATGTTATTATCTCCTTTACTTAACTACTTAATATTATTTTACCCACCAATTGAAGTGGTTGAAACATCTTAGTCTTTTTGAAAAAATCCCTTGACAATTTTGCCAAGGGATTTAATTTCAATGGATTGTTAAGAAATTGAAAATGATTGCGATCTTTTCATAATGTTTTGTGCAATAGGATAAATAATTGCCATTAAAATAATGTTTGCAGCTGTCGCTGGTAATACAACTAAGACAAATAATTGTGTGAAAGCACCCTCAAGCAATCCTACAATGAATAAAGCGACGGATAAAAAGACTACTCCACTAACAAGTGTGCCAAGCGCTGCCAAAATTGGAGAGCTTATGTTTTTATTTAGCTTGTCCCCAACAAGCAATACTAATGCAAAAAAGATTAATCCAGTAATCGGCTTGTCGATTAAATTGGATATTTGGCCACCTGGAACAGCAGTTGTTAAGGCAGCTACAATTCCTGAAGCGATAGAAACGAGTAGTACATACTGTAGCTTAGGAAATAGTAAAATACCTAAAAACATCATACACAACACCATGTCTGGCTTCATCCCGAACAGCAGTGGTGGTGTTATAATATGCAATACGGCACCCATTCCTACTAATAAGGACAAAATAATTAATACACGAATATTCATTTGTCTAACTCTCCTCATCTAATCTTATCTTATCTCAACTATACTCTCGTAGTTAGTTGCAGATATTATAGAGTAATTATACCATAAATAATAACAGATAAAACAGTTAATTTTTAATTGCTTCATTTATTTTTTCAGCGATTTGCTGTAGATCCGTAGCGGAGTATTTATCTTCGTGTGTTTTCCAATTTACAGAAAAGCCTTCTGATTCACTATACTTTGGCAATAGATGGATGTGTAAATGAAAAACAGATTGCCCTGCAGGCGCTTCATTATTATTGAGAACGTTCATTCCAATTGGATTATATGCCTCTTTTAATGCGTTCGCAATAATAGGCACTTTTGCAAATAGTTCTTTAGCAATTTCCGGAGGTGTCTCGTAAATGTTTTTTGTATGTATTTTAGGAATAATAAGCGTATGGCCTTTTGATACTTGACTAATATCTAAGAAGGCATAGACATGATCATCTTCATATACCTTTGCAGAAGGAATATTCCCATTAATTATTTTACAAAAAATACAATCGTTATGGTTCATAATTATTCATCTCCCCTATACATTGGTTGTGCAATTAAAAAGATGCAACAATAAAAGCAATCTGTAAGCAATCCATCATTACTTTTGTTAATCTTGTTCCCCCTTTAGTTTAGCATAGTTAGATACGTAATAAAATAGAGGCATAATCAGTAACACAAACTAAAAACAAACTAAAATTAGAAACAGGCTGGTCAGGATTAACCTAACCAACCTGCTTTAAGAGGGAATGAGGGTTGGGTACTACATTGGGGACTTTTCTTCATTCTGCTAAACGGTTTTAATCATTTAACGAAATGATAAACTGTTTTGCTCTCTGCTCAATGCCATTGAGCAAGTTGAAAGCAAAAGAGTTTTATATCAATAGTTTGCCCATCACTAACACCTCATTTTGTTTTAACAAAAATTTATTGCAGTGATATCCTCATCCCTCGGTTAGTATTATAAACAGCTTGAATTAAATTATACACATTATTTAAAAATAATGTTGAAAAGAAAAGAATAGTTTACTTTGGCAACATCTCTTAATAATGATAAAATCGAATGAGGCAGGAAGCAAGGAGGAACACTAGTGAAACCTTTATTACAAATTGATCAATTGGTTGGCGGATATACGAATAAAAATGTACTGCATGGGATAACTTTTAACGTATACCCTAAGGAAATCATCGGTTTAATTGGATTAAATGGTGCAGGAAAAAGTACGACAATTAAGCATGTAATCGGACTTATGCAAGCAAAAAGCGGTAGCGTTTCTATTAATGGAGAAACGTTTCATTCTAATCCAGCGGCATATCGGAAACAGCTTGCTTATATTCCAGAAATGCCAATTTTATATGATGAGTTAACGTTGCAGGAGCATTTGCAATTAACTGCGATGGCACATGGGATAACCGAAAAAGATTTTAAACAACGATTAACCCCTCTCTTGCAAGCGTTTCGGATGGAAAAACAATTGAATTGGTTTCCTGTTCATTTTTCGAAGGGGATGCGACAAAAAGTAATGATTATGTGTGCGTTCTTAGTTGAGCCACCATTATATATTGTAGATGAACCGTTTGTCGGATTGGATCCGTTAGGTATTCAATCGTATTTGCATTGGATGGAAGAAATGAAAGCAAAAGGTGCAGGTGTTTTAATGTCCACCCATATATTAGCAACCGCGGAAAGATATTGTGATCGATTTGTCATTATTCATGAAGGACGCATACGTGCAACAGGGTCATTAAGTGCATTAAGAGAAGAGTTTAATATGCCGCAAGCGACGTTGGATGATTTGTATTTAGAACTAACGAAGGAAACGCACCATGTTTAACGCACATCTATTTTTCAAGCAGCGTTTATCTATGCATGTAAAAGAGACAAGTCGGTATTTGCGGTATATGTTTAACGGGCATATAGCAGTCGTAATGGTTTTTTTAATTTCTGCATTAGCTGTTTATTATCAACAATGGTTGGCACAGCTTTCAAATGATTTTCCTGCATCAGTCGTCATAGGCATTGGATTTGGACTCGTCATTAGCTACAATCCAGTCCGAACTTTATTAAAAGAACCTGATCTTGTATTTATTACCGTTGCAGAGCCAAAAATGAAAGCGTACTTTCGAAATGCCCTCTTATATAGTTTTGTAATTCAATTGTATGTATTGCTTCTTTCTGCTGCAGTGCTCGGACCTTTGTATTTCCACGCATTTCCAAATCGTACAGGAAAGGTTTATTTACTAACTCTATTCCTGTTAATTGTCTTTAAGCTAGGGAACATGCTTATAAGCTGGCAAATGCTGAAAAGTCGGGATGGGAGCAGTCGGCATGTTGATTTATTCGTCCGTGTGCTTCTAAATATACTATTGTTTTATTTTATTGTTAATGGGAGCCTTATATTTGCGACAGTCGTCACTATTTTGTTTTTAATCCTATTTATTTATGTATGGGTGTTAACTTCAAAGCAGCCAGGATTGAACTGGGTTGTATTGGTTGAAAAAGAACATGTACGTATGCAATTCTTTTATCGTATGGCGAATATGTTTGCAGAAGTACCTCATTTCAAAAAGAGTATTAAGAGAAGAAAGTGGTTGACACGATTAATTGGAAAGATGGTCCCTTTTTCACAAGCGAGTACATATGATTACTTATATCGTTTAACATTCGTTCGGAGTGGGGATTATTTAGGAATGTATGTCCGTTTTCTTTTACTAGGCGGATTACTAATTTACTTTGTACCTGCTGAATGGTTAAAGCTCATCTTCGCGATCTTGTTCATTTATTTGAGTAGCTTCCAGTTAAGCACATTATATGAACATCATCGAACAATTATTTGGCTCGATTTGTATCCAATTGAGCAAACGAATCGACGCAATGCGTATTTAAAATGGGGGAATTTATTATCAATCGTGCAGACAGGAGTGTTTGCCCTTTTATTTTTTGTTATGGAAGGGTATTTTTATGCAATTCTTGTAGTGCTCATCGGTCTTTTGTTCACCTATTTTTACCACTATGTATATATGAAGCGAAAGCTCGCATAAAGAGCCCCCCTATGAAACAGCTATCGTGTCTCTGTATGGGGGGCTTGTGTTATTTATTTGCTTCTTGATACGCGAAATAAACATTAATTAATGTTTTTGCAGCGACCGGCAACGCTTTTTCATCGAAGTCAAACTTAGGATGATGATGTGGATAGCAGTGCCCTTCCTTTTTGGCGCCTGTAAAAAAGTAGGCGCCTGGTTTTTCCATCATATAATAAGCAAAGTCCTCTCCACCCATTTGAGGTGCAACCTCGCCAGCTGTATGTATTTCGGGAATTGACTTCCCAGCTTCGATTACAAGCGCTGTTTCTTTTTCGTGATTAATAAGTGGCGGATACCCTTCGACATAATTAAAATCACATGCAATATCGTATCGAGCACAAATTCCTTCGATTGTCTTTTCCATTTCGTGCTTAATGAGCGATTGAACATCCGCTTCTAAATACCGGACAGTCCCAGCAATTTTTGCACTATCGGCAATTATATTAAACGTTGTACCAGCTTCAAAAACACCTACTGTGATTACACCTGTTTTCAACGGATCGAGTCTTCTACTAATAATTTCTTGTAATTGACTTACTAGTTGGCTACCAATCACAATTGCATCTTTTGTTTCATGGGGGTAAGCACCATGACCACCTTTTCCTTTTACAATAATTTCAAAGCGATCCGCTCCCGCCATAAAGGTGCTTTTATTCGTTTGCAGCTCACCAACCGGTGTAGTTGCCCATAGATGTGTGCCAAAAACAGCATCAACATTATCGAGCGCACCTGATTCAACGATTGGTTTAGCCCCACCTGGCGCTAGTTCTTCTGCATGCTGGTGAAGGAATACGACGGTTCCAGGAATATCTTTTTCATATTGTTTTAATGCTTTAGCGAGTATTAAAAGGGTGGCGGTATGACCATCATGCCCACATGCGTGCATTACGCCATCGACTTTTGATTTATACGGAACATCTTTTTCGTCTTGAATCGGTAGAGCATCAAAATCGGCTCGAAGTGCAACGGTCTTCCCTGGTTTGCCACCTTGTAAAGTTGCAACGACTCCATTTCCACCTACGTTTTGTTGATAGGGGATACCTAACTCTTCATAAAAGTTTGCAATGTACTTAGCGGTTTTATATTCTTTGAAGGATAATTCCGGGTGCTCGTGTAAAAAACGGCGAATTTCTACCATGTCAGGATACATTTGCTCGATTGTTTGATGAATTTTATTTAACAATTATAGAACCTCCTTTAACAATTTCCACTTATTATTATAGCATTTTTTAATTAGAATGGCTTTAGTAGATTAATAGAGGACGGATTCACGTATTTATTGGTATATATTTAGAATCTTGTAAACGACCATCTTAAGTGGAAATCAATGGGGTAAAAGGGCACAGCAAAACGACATAGCCTAAGTATTTAGACTATGCCTACATTTTTTAAAAACCATTTATTACTACTAGTCACACTCATAAAAGTGTCTTCTTTTGAACATACGTAAGCAATTGAAATGTACTACTAATCAGAAATGCGGGGGTCCATTAGTAAACGTTCAACTTCTTCTTTATGGTGTGTTTCATCTGCAATTAAATCCTCTAATTTAACGACAAGCTCCGTCATTCCAAGCGCCTCTGCTTGTTTTTTACGTTGTTCATAACGTTTAATTGTTTCTGTTTCGGCATGAAGCACTTCCTCTAATATATCCTTGACATCTGTTGGCTGCGGCACTTCTGCTGCTTGAGTCGTCGGTGTTCCACCGAGTGATTTTATTTTTTCCGATAAATAGAGGGCGTGGCCGAGTTCATCGTTGATTTCTTCTTCAAAAAAGGGCTTTAGAGCGGATCGGTATAACCCAGATACGACAGAAGCACTATACGAATATTGAATTGCGGCACCATATTCGTGCGCCAAGTCTGTATTTAACCCTTCTAGTAACTTTTCTGTTTCCTTATTCATTAAATCACTACCTTTCTTTCCATATATCCTACATACATTATCCATTCCCTGTTCGTGTTTTTTCAAACATATCATTTTATTAGAATTATTTGTTGGGTAATCTGTGTACAGAGCGAATATTTTTACCATAAAGGATATGACTGTCTAATTCTAATTATTAAAGATGTTATCTATTGCTATATAGATTGATTTATGATTAATTAATACAATACAAATGAAGGCGTATTAAGCTTGTATTATTTACTAGAAAAGAAGGGAAAGGTATCGATGAGAGATAATAAAGCACGATTCTTTCTTCTGCTTTTCATGGTTCTTGTTTTCCTATTTATCATCGTTTGGGTAAATAAGATTAACCGTGGAGTAGTACCTTATGTAGATCAGTGGGGATTAAATATTGCAGAAGCTACGGCCAATACAGGAATATATAGTTTAGCTAGGTGGGTAACAGAACTGGGATCTAGATCTTTTCTCATACCGTTCACAATTATAGGTATGTTTGTTTTATGGCTGTTATTTAAAAGCTGGTTACCAACTATTTTTTTTGCAGGCGGTACGCTAGGCAGTCATTTATTAAATAGGTGGATTAAGCATTTAGTTGAGCGGGAGCGCCCGAGCATTTTAGTTGAAGCAAATGCAGAAGGGTACAGCTTTCCATCTGGACATGCGATGACGCCGATGGTATGTTATGGTCTTCTTATGTTTTTTTTAATAAGGAAGTTTCCTAATGCGAAGCTTCCGTTACAAGTTTTTTTCGCGCTACTTATTTTTTCGGTTGGTGTAAGTAGAGTTATTATTAATGTACATTATTTCACGGATGTGGTGACTGGATTCACACTAGGCTTTCTGTTGTTAATTAGCTTTATATATTTATTTACGTTTTTTAAAAAAATAAGCTAGGCGAGTCAATTTCATAATTGCCATTTTTAAAAAATCACAAAAGAACAAAATTTTAAAATCTACTTAAAAATTTAAAGCTAGATTGGTGGCTGCTGTGCTCCATCCAGATACACTCCGCTTTCCGCAGACAACGCTTCAACTAATTTTAAAAGTTTTTCCAAAAACTTTTAAAATGGATTTTCGGCTGTTGCTTTTCCAACCCTCGTCTGCGTGGATCCGGATTCCACACAGACGAGGGTGTTGCTATGCACCCGGTGTTTCTTGGGTTAATGCTGTATTCGTTCGATCAATTGCTAATTAGATTCACTCCGTTTATTATTAGGAATCATCGATTGCTGCCCCATGCTGTATACATGTTTATAAATCGGTTCATAATCTTATCCGGCATCCATTGTGAAGAACAAGATTTTCTTGGACCTTCTCTAAAGTGCTCGACTCACTCAACTTAGTTAAGAGTCGAGAAAAGAAGCTTCAGATGGTATTTCATCAGATACTAAAAAACTTCAGTTGATTTTAAAAGCAATGTCCTGGTTAAGGCGTTTAATTAAATCTTTTATTGTCGGAATTCGTTCAACATAACGTACAAATACAGATATTATCATTGCAGCATAATTAAGATCCGTAGGTGGACCAAGACGAGTTTTTTTGCTTTTCATAATACATCCATATCAATTGTTGAAATGATTGCATCGATATTTTGGGTAGGTTCCATATCGTATGGTGTATGAGTAAAATGTTTGTGGGGGAACAGATGCACGAATCTAACTAGATAATATGTGATTAATTTTACTTCGAACGATATACACATGAATAACACCGTTGATTTTCACTGCAGGTGGATGCTTTCCGCGGGCACGGTTTCAGCCTCCTCTGCGGTCGGTAGGAATCAATACTAAAATTAACGAATACAAAGAGAGGTTTTTTAACTTCTTAAACTAACACCCACAAATACGTGACTCAATCAACAGAAACGAGCTTTTTGTTTTTTTTAGCACGAGCTTGTATAATAGCGGTATGTAAAACCATGTTTACAAAACGTATGAGCCAGTCTGTTTCTTGAGGAGAACATAAATATGGAAAATGGAAAAGAAAATGAAAATATATTGCTTTTAATTTGGGTTCAGGCTCTCGTTGCTCTGCTTGGAAGTTTGTTTTATTCCGAAGTAATGGGATATATTCCTTGCGAGCTTTGCTGGATTCAGCGAATTTTTATGTACCCATTAGTTATTATTTATGGCGTAGCTGCTTTAAAAAGAGACGTATCCATTGCGTTCCCTGGCCTAATTTTAAGTGGAAGTGGTATTTTTATATCCGCGTACCATTACGCGATTCAAAAATTTCCTACTTTAATCGGATCAAGTGATATTTGCGGGGATGTTCCATGTAACTTACAATACGTAAATTATTTTGGGTTTATTACTATTCCATTTTTAGCCGGACTGGCTTTTATTATTATTTTTTCGCTGCATTTAATATTGTGGCGCCAAACGAGGGGGAAAAAACTGTGAAGAAGAAAATGTTAGGTTTACTAGCGGTACTTATTGTATTGTTTATTGCTTTATTTTTTGTGAACGATTATAAAAATAAACAAGCACTTCAAGGAAACGATAATCCTTATGGCAAGGATAATTTGCGCCAGGAAACAATTGATCAATTAGATGACCCGCTATATAAAAATCAAATTATTCCAGAGGAGTTAGATAAAAGCTTAGCAAATGGTGACGATGTAACCGTCTATTTTTATAGTCCAACGTGTGTTTACTGTCAACGCACAACACCAGTCGTCGTTCCTCTAACCGAAGAGCTTGGTGTGGATATGAAGAAGATGAATTTACTTGAATTTGACAAGATGGAAGAATATGAGATTGAAGGAACACCAACGATTGTTCATTATGAAGATGGGAAAGAAGTCGGTCGAATAAGTGGGGAACGACCTGAAGCAGATTTTCAGCAGTTTTTTGAAGAGTACGTACTCGATTAATCGTAAATTGAAAAGAAATTCGAGCCGTTTCTTTAAGTAAGAATACAGCTCGAATTTTTTATTTATACGTTATGCATCCTCATCTTCTGCGATCATATCGTATGTGCTTACAAACGGGCGATCAGCAAAATAAGCAGGCGGTTTCACTGCATGTTCGCTATGTGAGTTTTTAAATGCATCTGAGTCTTTCCAATTTAGATAGTCTACTTCTGAAGACCACTGTGTAAAAACAACATACGTGTTTCCCCTATTGGGCTGGAGCAATCGGAACGCATGAAATCCGGGTACTTTATCCATCTCATTCTGACGCTTATCAAAAAGGTCTTCAAAAACAGGCCTTCCTTCTTCTGTAACAGGAATGTTGTTCATAACGACGTACCCTTTTTCCGAAATTTCACCTTTAGATAAAAGGACATGATATGTTCTTCCTGATTGAAAGACACTCTTTCCTTTACCTTCATAATAAGCTAACGCTCCATTAGGATTGCTCATAAAGTGAAAGGGAATCGCTTTATATTTCCTTTCAAGTTGTTTTAAAAAATCAATTGTTCCTGTAGTCATATACGCATTCATTGATTTTACCTCCTTTTAAAATTTCTCTATGTATAGATTACCCTACTTTTCATTCGATTTATCTTAAATTATATATTTGGTAAGTTTATGATGCAGATTCGTACAGTAGAAGTCCGAAAACATTTAGAACGTTATTAAAAAACAATTGATGATTGTTTTGTAGGACGAGTAATTTTTGTAAAACGACTCATTTACAAACATTGTTAAAATGAATGTTTACATGTCGATTTTACATTACATCGCGCGTATAATTGGTTGTGATATAAATAATATAGAGGTGTACGAATGGACGAACTTCAAGATAAACCAAAAACTAGATCAGAACGTCATCATAAAACACTTAATCAGAAATTTAAAAAATGGTTTATACGTGTAGGAATTATTTTCGTTATTTTCCTTATTGCTTTAACGACGATTGTATACGGTGGAAAGTTAATTGTAAAAGATAAGGAAATTGTCTTGCCAGCCACTTCCACGATTGAAACAGAAGATGGAGAACTGCTTTGGGAGCTTTATGAGGAATATCGTAAACCCGTCTCCTTAGAAAGTGTTCCTTTACATGTGCAAAATGCCTTTATTGCAATTGAAGATCGACGTTTTTATTCCCATGGAGGCGTGGACTTTAAATCGATCATTCGAGCTGTTTACCGTGATGTTTTGGCGAGAAGTAAAGTAGAAGGTGCGAGTACGATAACACAACAACTTGCCAAAAATCTATTTCTAACAAATGAAAAAACGTGGTTAAGAAAAACGAAAGAAGTAATGGTTTCGATCTATATGGAAAG
Organism: Virgibacillus sp. W0430; assembly: GCF_051846935.1. Classification (NCBI taxonomy): domain Bacteria; kingdom Bacillati; phylum Bacillota; class Bacilli; order Caryophanales; family Bacillaceae; genus Virgibacillus; species Virgibacillus sp. W0430. The sequence continues at coordinate 129,669 of NZ_JBPYCS010000005.1, read as the reverse complement.
AGAGTTTGAGAAGGAAGAGATTTTGGAGTTATATATAAATACTATATATTTTGGTCAAGGAGTCTATGGGATAGGTGCTGCTTCTGAACGTTTTTTCTCGAAACAAGTAGACGAACTATCATTAGAAGAAGGAGCACTGTTGGCAGGGTTGGCAAAAGCGCCTAATAGCTATTCTCCTGTTGAATATCCGGAAAAGGCGAAGGAAAGAAGAAATGTTGTTCTGCATGTAATGGGCGAAATGGATATGATTTCTAAAGCAGAGCAAAAGAAAGCCCAGGAATCAAGTGTCCAACTTCAAATTACAGAGCGAAAAAAGCATCCTTCGATTGACAGCTATATTGATTTAGTACTAAAGGAAATGGCTGAAAAATATGATTTGACGATAGACCAAGTAAAGCGCGGTGGATATCGTATTATCGTTGCGATGAATCCTATGTTTCAAAAAATAGCTTTTGAAAGTATGCAAGAAAGTAATTATTTCCCTGGTAATAATCCCGGGGTTGAAGGTGCTTTTGTGCTTACCGATCATAGGAGTGGTAGAATTGTTTCAGTAATTGGTGGGAGAAATTACCAATTTGGTGATCTGAACAGAATTAATGTTAAACGTCAGCCTGGATCAGCGTTTAAGCCAATTGCAGTATATGGTCCTGCTATGATGAATGGGGCGTATAACCCATATACTTTAATTCCCGATCAACTGATTGATTGGAATGGTTATAAAGCAAAAAATTATGACGGAAAATACGCAGGCTCTGTTTCTTTAATGGATGCTGTTACGTATTCAAAAAATGCTCCAGCAGTATGGTTGCTGCAAAATATAGGGGTTGATTATGCAAAAGAATATTTGCAAAAAATGAATATTACGTTTGAAGATAGTGGATTAGCGATTGCTCTAGGAGGTTTAAAGGAGGGAGTTACTCCACTTCAATTGTCCGATGCATATCAAACATTTGCTCGTGGAGGCTCCTATATAGAGGGGCACACAGTTTTACAAATTTACAGCCGTACGAATGAATTAATTGCACAAGCAGAACCAAAAACGAGCAATGTATTTACAGAGCAAGTAGCTTGGAATATGACGGAAATGCTACAACAAGTAGTTGGAACAGGTACTGCACGTAAGGGAGTATATAAAAAAGAGTTGGCAGGAAAAACGGGATCAACGGAACACCCGTATGCAGAGGGGTATTATAAAGATGCGTGGTTTGCAGGGTACACGCCAGAATATGCATTTGCTTGCTGGGTCGGTTACGATTATTCGGATAAAGACCATTATTTAACTACTGGAAGTACTGCACCCGTACGTCTAATGAAAGAGATTTTATCAGAAATGGATAACCAACGTTCCTTGCAAGCGGGCTTTATAAAACCGGATGGCATTAAGGCGGTTGAAAGCCCGATTAAATTATCGAAAGTAACTAATGTGAAAGCAACTTATATATTTGGTGGTCTTTCTATTGTACAAGGTAAGTTAACGTGGGAGGCAGCTTCGGACAATCGAGTTGTGTATCGTATATATAAGGTGAAAAAGGGAATTGATGAGAGGATTGGAGAAGTGTCTGGGAAGACGGAATTTATTGTTGAAAATGTATCACTGTTCAATAAGTCGCAATATTATATTGTTCCTTATGATCCATTAACAAAGCTTGAAGGACCGCAATCGGATTTTGTTGTGATGACTAGATGAAGGTGGCAAGGGTGCGTGCGTTTGCCGCCGTTGCCATATGCTTCGCTTTCAGTGGGCAACGCCTTAACTAAAATGAGGAGGTTTTCCAATTTTATAATATTCGGTGGCACTTTGCGTTTATTTTGAATAGCTCAAAGAAAAAGAACTCATTACTTTTAGCTTCCCCGCTAGGAAGTGATGAGGGAGCACTGCGTGTTTTACTAAGCGTTAGAAAAATGAACGGAATGGGTGCCCAGTAGTTGTTCTTGCTAATTAAAGTAAATTGCAATAGATCGTTCATATGTTTTCCCACAAGCAGTTTTAAAATACATTCTTAAATCGCACAAGTTTATGACAAAGTCGTGTGTTTGCTATACAGCTATTAAGGAAATAGTTATAGTAGTGTTAGTTCTTTTAAGTATGTGTAGAGGATGATAAAAATGACGAAAACGTATAATGATACAATTATTAAAGCATATCGTGGAGAAAAAACAAATTATACACCTGCTTGGTTTATGCGGCAAGCTGGTAGGTCTCAGAAGGAATATTTAAAGATTAAAGAAAAATATTCTTTGTTTGAAATTACCCATCAGCCAGAATTATGTGCATATGTAACGCGGTTGCCAGTAGAACAATATAATGTAGATGCTGCAATTTTATATAAAGACATTATGAGTCCGCTTCCAGCAATGGGGGTTGACGTAGATATTAAGTCTGGAATTGGCCCAGTAATTGATAACCCAATTCGCAATTTAGGCGATGTTGAAAAATTAGGCAAACTTGATCCGGAACAAGATGTCGACTATGTTTTAGAAACGATTCGATTGCTGACTAAAGAGCAGTTAGATGTACCTCTTATTGGGTTTAGTGGTGCGCCATATACGTTGGCGAGCTATATGATTGAAGGCGGACCTTCCAAGAATTATAGTAAAACAAAAGCACTCATGTATCGTGAGCCGAAAACATGGTTTACGTTAATGGATAAGCTTGGAGAAATGATTATTACATATGTTAAGGCACAAATAAAAGCAGGTGTGCAAGCAGTACAAATTTTTGATTCATGGGTAGGTTCGTTAAATGCGTCGGACTACCGTATATTTATAAAGCCAATTATGAATCATATCTTCTCAGAGCTTCAAAAAGAAAATGTCCCATTAATTATATTTGGAATTGGCGCAAAGCATTTGTTAATGGAATGGAACGATTTACCTGTAGATGTAATAGGGCTTGATTGGCGAACAACGATTCCAGAGGCAAGGGCGATCGGAGTAACAAAAGTATTACAAGGTAATTTAGATCCAGCAATTCTCCTAGCGGATTGGGAAACAATCTCGTCGAGAACGAAGTCAATACTTGATGACGGAATGAAAGATGGCAGACATGTATTTAATTTAGGGCATGGTGTAACGCCAGATATTACACAGGCTACTTTAAAAAGGTTAACAGAGCTTATTCACACTTATTCGAAACGATCATAAAGTTTTAAAAACTGTTTCTATCGGCTTATATACTCGCATACGAGTTGTACAAACTACGAGCATATATGCAAGGTAAGTCTACTACCGACATGGCACATGGCAACATGAATTTTAATGAGGTGAAAAAATGAAGAAAGAAAAAATCGGATTACTCGTTATGGCATATGGAACTCCTTATAAAGAAACGGACATTGAACGATATTATACACATATCCGTCATGGTAGGAAACCATCCGATGAGGCGCTTGAAGATTTAACAGCAAGGTATCGGGCAATCGGCGGCATATCTCCCTTGGCTAAAATAACGGAAGCACAAGCTTCGGCCTTAGCAGAAAAATTAAATGCAATTCAAAATCAATATGAATTTCAGCTTTATATTGGTCTAAAGCATATTGAGCCCTTTATAGAGGATGCAGTTGAGCAAATGGCTAAAGACGGTATTACAAAGGCTACTTCCATTGTTCTAGCACCTCATTATTCTACATTCAGTGTTAAGTCATATAATGGCCGCGCGCAGGAAGAAGGCACGAAATACGGAATCGAATTTAAATCGGTTGAATCCTGGTACAAAGAGCCTGGCTTTATTCAGTATTGGGCGAATAAAATTAATGAGACGTATGAACAAATGTCGGAACAAGAACGTGAAAAAGCGGTGCTTATCGTATCAGCCCATAGTTTACCTGAAAAAATCATACAAGGCGGAGATCCATACCCTGAGCAATTGGCCGAAACTGCAAAACTGATTGCTGATCAAACCGGTATTACAAATTATGAAATTGGCTGGCAAAGTGAAGGAAATACACCGGAGCCATGGCTCGGCCCGGATGTCCAAGATTTAACGAGAGATTTATTTGAACAGAAAGGATACGAGTCTTTCGTATATGCACCAGTAGGGTTCGTCTCAGATCATTTAGAAGTGTTATATGATAACGATTATGAGTGCAAAGTTGTTTGCGATGAAATTGGTGCGAGTTATTATCGTCCTGAAATGCCGAACACGAACCCTTTATTTATAGAAACGTTAGCAAATGTAGTTTGGAATAAAGTAAAGAGTGAAGCGTAATGGAAGTGAAAAAAGTACTAATAGTCGGCGGTGGGATTACTGGTCTTACCGCAGCTTATTATTTACAGCAAACGATAAATGAAAACCAACTTCCATACGAAGTGAAGCTTGTGGAGGCATCTGACCGGCTAGGTGGTAAAATAAAAACGTTGCAAAAAGACGGGTTTACGATTGAACGCGGGCCGGATTCTTTTTTAGCTAGGAAAACACCAGCCGTTAAGCTAGCTGAATCTCTTGGGTTAAAAGATCAGCTCGTCCGTAACGGCGCTGGTCAATCGTATATATTAGTTAATAATAAATTACATAAAATGCCGAGCGGAGCTTTTATGGGAGTGCCAACACAGGTTAAACCATTTTTGTTTTCAGGGCTTTTTTCAGCAAAGGGAAAGGTTCGCGCTGGATTGGATTATGTTATTCCAAAAGGAAAAACAGAAAAAGATCAATCTTTAGGTTTGTTCTTCCGTCGCCGCTTTGGAGACGAGCTTGTTGAAAACCTAATTGAACCTTTGCTTTCTGGCATATATGCTGGAGATATTGACAAAATGAGCTTACTGTCTACTTTCCCAAATTTTTACGAGCTTGAACAAAACTACGGAAGCTTAATTAAAGGCTTGCGCGAAACAATGCCAAAGCCTGGAAAAAGGAAAAAAACTAAGCAGGGGATGTTTTACTCCTTTAAAAATGGGTTTGAATCTATTGTAGAAGCATTAGAAGAACAGTTAAATCCAGCGTCTTATAAGTTGAATACAGCAGTAGATCATATCGAAAAAAAGGAACATGGATACCATGTGCTATTAAGCAATGGAGAGGTTTTTAAAGCGGATGCAGTATTAATTACAACCCCTCACAAATCGGTACCTAAAATCTTAAGTCAATATGACATGTTTTCTAGCTTTAACAGTGTACCTTCGACATCTGTCGCTAACGTAGCAATGGCTTTTGACCAGTCGGCCATAAAGAAAGATATAAACGGGACGGGCTTTGTCGTATCGCGTAATAGCAATTTCCGCATAACTGCTTGTACATGGACACATCGTAAATGGCCTACGTCAACACCGAAAGGAAAAGCACTGCTGCGCTGCTATGTTGGTCGTCCGGATGATCAACAAGTAGTAAACGCATCCGATGAAGAAATTATCGAAATCGTATTAAGAGATCTTAATAAGACAATGAATATTCAAAAAAAACCTTTATTTTCAGTAGTTACACGGTGGCAGCAAGCAATGCCCCAATATACTGTCGGTCACAAAGAGCGTCTCGCTAAAGTACGAGAGCAAATGAAAGAGGAGCTACCAGGAGTATGGATTGCAGGCAGTTCTTATGAAGGAGTCGGCGTTCCAGATTGCATCGATCAAGGCGAAAAAGCAGTTCAAAGTATAGTACAGTTTTTGAAGTAGTTAATAGAGGCTAGGACATAGCGAAGTTATTAAGTAAAAATCCGAATAATGAACTACATCTGCTTCGGATATATATTCATAGGTACTTGTAGATGACGCAATCGTCTTTTGCCGAATGAATGTATATTACAAGGTGTTGGTCATTTTAAACCTAATTGTTCGGTTTTTTACGGAATAAAAAACTTCTGTCCAGCCTCTCTTTGCTTTCACAATGGAATTCAAATATTCTTATCACCTGATTTTGCAATTGTAACAGACGTGTCCAATTTACAAAAAAAAGCAGCCTTCAACAAGAGAGCTGCTTAACAAAAGGAAGTATAATGTTATAGAATAAAGTATAGAGAGAATAGTAAATGTAAACTAATTATCTTGCAGGGTGATCACATTCGTCGCAAAGGTTGCCATAGCAGTCGGCTTTTTCATTCATGTCAAAACCGCACTGTTGACACTTTTTCTTAGGGATATTTCTGAAGAACTCGATAACGTTGATCACGATGTACCCTCCTTTTCAGGAAATGGAATAGTTAGTAAGAAGAACAGCTTCTTTTCTAATCTGACTAAAGTGTACTATAACAGGGTTGCATCTGTCAATGTAAAATGAGAAAAAAGTTAATTTTTTTGAAAAACATCCAATCTGTGTTACAACAAAATAGAGGGTGGTGATTCGAGTGGATGTAACAGTAATCGGCTGCTGGGGTGGATACCCAGCTGTAGATGGTGCAACGTCTGCTTACATAGTTAATATTGGTGGATTCGTAATACTTGTTGATGTTGGTAGTGGCGCACTGTCTAAACTACAAAAGTATAAGCAGATAACAGATATCGATGCAGTACTTATTTCACATTATCATCATGACCACGTTGCGGACATTGGAGTACTACAGTATGCACAATTAGTAAATTATTTTGTAACAGGTGATGAAAGTGTTTTGCCAATTTACGGTCATACAGAAGATCGTACAGGCTTTGCGCAATTATCAAGCGATTTTACAAAGGGAATCGGTTACGATCCTGTTAAAGGCTTAAAGATAGGCCCTGCAACCATTTCTTTTCTAAAGACGAATCATCCAGTGCCTTGTTATGGAATGCGTATAACAGATGGGAATACTGTACTTGTATATACGGCGGATACAGCGTATCAAACGGATTGGATTGATTTTTCAACAGATGCAGACTTATTAATTGCCGATTGTAATTTTTATAAATGTCAAGATGGTTCGAAAGCTGGACATATGACGAGCAAAGAAGCGGCAACAATTGCTCAGCAGGCGAATGTAAACGAGCTTTTATTAAGCCATCTTCCTCAATTTGGGGAACAGCAGCAGTTAGTCCGAGAAGCAGAGCAATATTTTGATGGAAAGGTTCACTTGGCAAGCGAAGGATTTAAGTGGACAGGAAAATAAAAAGGTATTATTTTTGCCTGTTGCTTTCGATTGTTTTAAAATTGGTGTGAACTATTTTTTTGGGGGTTTATAATATGAAGTTTATTGATAATGAAGGAATAACAGATCCGCGAATTAATTTGGCTTTGGAAGAATATGTGCTGCAAAATTTTGGGGAAGAGGACACGTATTTATTATTTTACATAAACGAGCCGTCAATAATTGTCGGTAGAAATCAAAATTCAGTAGAAGAAATAAATACAGCATATGTCGATGAAAATAATATTAAAGTAGTGCGCCGGTTATCAGGTGGTGGCGCGGTTTATCATGATCAAGGAAACTTAAATTTCAGCTTTATAACAAAGGATGATGGGGATAGCTTCCATAACTTTGCTAAATTTACCAAGCCAGTAGTTGAAGCACTAAATAAACTTGGTGTACCTGCTGAATTAATCGGTCGGAATGATTTATTAGTAAAAGGGAAAAAAATTTCAGGGAATGCTCAATTTTCAACGAAAGGCCGGATGTTTAGTCACGGTACGTTAATGTTTGATTCAGAAATGGAGCACGTCGTATCTGCACTGAATGTAAGCAAAGAAAAAATAGAGTCTAAAGGAATAAAATCAATCCGTAGTCGAGTAGCAAATATATCTGAATTTATGGATGAAAAGATTACAATGGATGAATTTAAGCAATTAATTTTACGTCATATATTTGATGTAGACGATGTTGCAGATGTTCCTCGTTATACATTGACTGAGAAAGACTGGGAAAAAGTTCATGAAATATCGACTAACAGATACCAAAAATGGGAGTGGAATTTCGGGAAATCGCCTGCGTATAATAAAAAAGCTTCTTATAAGTTTGATTCTGGTTTATTGGATGTACGTTTAGACGTGAAAAAAGGAATAATTGAGCAGTGCAAAATATATGGGGATTTTTTTGGCTTAGGTCATGTTGCGGATGTAGAAGCGATGCTTATTGGTGTTAAGCATGAACGCAAAGCGATTGAACAAGCACTTGAAACAGCCGATATTCCGTATTATCTTGGCCGGATTTCAAAAGACGAATTCATCGATTTAATTTATTAATTAATTTTAAACTGAACGGTAGTACTAATGCTTCAAATTATGCCGATACTACTTCTGTGAAACTAAAAGAAGTTTAGCAGTCCATGTAAGGACAATTATGCGAACTTCTTTTTTTTATACACGAAATAGATTACTCACTTTGTTTCTGCTTAAATTATCTACCAAAAGAACTATTTTTAAAATAGAAATTGGGAATTACCCTATCTTTTTAATTGAAAATTTGTTAAAATCAGAAAGTGAGCCTCTTCTTTTCATATTATGGAAAGGATGTATAATCGTGAGTGAGAATGTATATACTTCAGCCCATGAAATAAATCCTCTTACAATGGCGGCTATTGCACAGCACGATGAATATGGAAATACACATACGTACGTAATGGAAGAACAAGGAGCATTTACAGTACGGCAATCCCCAAGTAAAATGATTGATTACGCATGTAAGTTCTTTGGGAGCAGTCTTAAAGGCAGGCAAGAAGGAACCAAGGACATTAGTGGTATAACCCACAAAGCCCCGATTTCGATCGACCCAATCAGTGGGATGTATTTTTTCCCTACTGCGTCTCCTACAAATGCAAATTGCTCCTGGATTGCCCATTCCCACATTAATAAAATAAATCAAGCTGAAAATCAAAAAACTGAAATTGTATTTAAAAATGGAAAAAAGATTATCCTCGATATTTCATTTGGATCCATGTTGAACCAAGTGCAACGGACGGCACAATATCGCTATTTGCTTGATAACCGGATCCGCTTTTTAAGCCGTTTTGGCAAAAAGAACGATCAACTGGACAATTCCCAGCTATCAAATACTCTCCTCTAAGGAAACATTTCCCTATCTCTTTAAAAAAATGATAAAATATGAATAAGAAAGAGGCTCTTTTTTTATTACATTAGATTCACTCTTCATTTGATACAACGCTAAAGTCTTTAGGAACGTGTGTTCTTGAGACGATACAGATAATACATTAATCTTTAGTAAGATGAACGTTTAGATTAAAATAGAAGTACAAACAATATAGCAATAGGGAAATGATTAAGCTGTGTTCATTTAGAGATGAGGAGATTCCACTACATGTACATATTTAACACCAATTCGGATTTAAAATTATTTTTAGAAAACCAAGCATTTGATGAATATATTATTGAATTACTGAGCGATTATGAACGTCTTGGTCCCCTTCCTGGAATCTTTTTACCCTTTATTGAGGCTTTTCTACCATTTTTGCCTTTAGTTGTTTTTGTAATTGCGAATGGTGCTGCATATGGATTACTGAAAGGATTCTTATATTCCTGGATTGGATCGAGTCTCGGTTCTATTCTTGTATTTCTCTTTATACGTAAACTGGGGAATAAGCGGGTGTTTCGTGTTATCCGAAAAAATAAGCAGGTTAAAAAAGTTACAGAATGGTTGGATCGACATGGATTTGGACCGCTTTTTTTACTGCTCTGCTTCCCATTTTCGCCATCATCGGTAATAAATGTCGTAGCTGGGCTTTCTAAGATTAGTGTGCAACAATTTATTCTTGCTGTCATTTTAGGGAAATCGGTAATGATTTTTTCAATTGCTTATATTGGCTCAAGTATTTTTGAATTTGCTAAAAATCCAGTACGAACGATAGTCGTAGGTGTTGGAATTGTTTTGTTTTGGATGGCAGGGAAGTATATTGAAAAAAGAATTAATCGAAAAGCAGAAACGAATAAGCAGCCGAGCGAGTAGGCGTCATTCGTTTTGAAATGAAAATTTAAATTGGGGGAGTTCGTATGGGGCTTCGTTTTATTATTGGGAGAGCGGGAAGCTCGATTAGCACGTATTCACTTAATGAAATAAAAAGCAATTTAAAAGCAGATCCGCATGGTGCTCCAATTTTTTATATTGTTCCTGATCAAATGACTTTTCAACAAGAGTATACGCTGTTCAAGGACGAAGCTATCCGTGGAAGTATCCGTGCGCAAGTTGTAAGCTTTTCTCGCCTCGCATGGCGTGTTATGCAAGAAACAGGTGGCGGGGTTAAACAGTTTATTAGCTCTGTCGGCATGCAAATGATGCTAAAGAAAATAATGGAAGAGAAACAATCTAGCTTTAGTGTATTTCAAAAATCAAAGGACAAGCATGGGTTTTTGGAGGATTTAGAAAGATTAATTATTGAGTTTAAAAGATACCGGATTACACCAGAAATGCTCCAAGATCAATTGAATGAATTCCATCGCTTTGTGCATAAAGAGTCAGGCGAACAGGCATTGGCGAATAAATTGGAGGATTTACTGTATATATACGAAAAGCTAGCAATTGCATTACAAGATAAATATATAGATAGTGAAGATCAGCTGCAATTACTTGCAGACAAAATAAGTGAAACACCGTTTTTACAAAACGCACATATATACTTGGATGGGTTTCATCGGTTTACACCGCAAGAATTATACGTAATTGAAAAACTATTACAAACTTGCAAAAGTGTAACAGTCGCGCTTACGATGGACCCAGAAAGAGAGGGTAAACAGCAGACGGAGCTGGATTTATTTTATCAACCAATGCAGACGTATCGAGAAATTCGATCGATTGCCGAAGCGAATAATATACACGTAGAAAAAACTGTACAATTATCCAAAGAAAATGGTAGGTTTTTAGATCGACCGTTTTTTTCCCATTTAGAGATGTTTTTCGATAAGCGACCGATTAAGGCTTATAAGGAAAAAGCCCCGATCCATATTGCCGAAGCGGTTCATTTTCGAGCAGAGGTAGAAGGGGTTGCACAAGAAATTGTACGACTCGTAAGGGACGAGCAGTACCGTTATAAAGATATGGCTATATTTATTCGACAAGCCGATAATTATCATGATTTAATTACAACTATTTTTGAAGATTTTAATATTCCCGTCTTTATGGACGAAAAGCAGACGATGTTAAATCACCCTTTAATCGAATTTATACGTTCTTTATTTGATATGGTAGAAAACAACTGGCAGTACGATGCTGTTTTTCGCGTATTGAAAACAGGCTTTATCCCTTCATCAAATTCAGACTATCCGTTAACAAATGAGGCGATAGATGAATTAGAAAATTATGTGCTTGAATATGGAATACGGACGAGAGAACGGTGGACAAATAGTGAACCATGGGTTTTTCAACGTTTTCGCGGATTTGAGCAACCGACTCAAACGGATGCCGAACAAGCCGTCCAAGTACGAATAAATGCGTATCGCGATCAAGTAGTTGAAGCGTTAAAATCATTTGACGAAAATATTCGGCGTGCACATTCCGTACTCAAGCAGGGCGAGGAATTGTATTACTTACTTGAACGACTTAACGTTCCGAAACGTTTGGAGCACTTACAACAACGATTTGATGAACGTGGTTTAATTGAGCAATCTAGGGAACAAGTCCAAGTTTGGGACGCACTCATTCAATTATTAGATGAAATGGTAGAAATAGCTGGGAATGAACAGTTATCGCTCAGTTCGTTTCGGACGATCCTTGATGCAGGCCTAGAGTCTTTGCAGTTTTCACATGTGCCGCCTACAGTAGATCAAGTAATTGTCGGAACAATTGACCATTCGCGAATCAGTGGAATTAAGTGTGCTTTTTTACTCGGTGTGAATGATGGCATTTGGCCGTTGAAGCCTGCACCAGATGGAATGATTAATGAACAAGAAAGAGAGCTGCTAGCAGGGCATGGATTGCAGCTTGCAGATAGCAGTAAACGAAGGCTGTTGGATGATTGGTTTTATATGTACTTAGCATTTACTTCACCACAGGATCGTCTATGGATAAGCTACCCTTTAAGTGATGAAGAAGGCAATGCTCGTATGCCATCCCAACTCATTCAACGGATGCAAGATATGTTTCCTCACTGTAAGGATGTTATCTTACTGCAAGATCCGGACGAATTAGTAGAGGCGGATCGGTTTATTACGACCCCTTATAAAACAACAGCAGCTCTAACTGCGCAGCTTGCAAGAGTGAAGCGAGGCTATCCGATGAAGGAAATATGGTGGCATGTCCTTAATTGGTATATAAAGCATGAACAAAAGTATAGTTCAACATATTCGGTTCTACAAAGCTTATATTATGAAAATAAACCAGTTGCCTTGTCTGAACAAACGGTAGAAAAGCTCTATCCGAAAGAAATTAATGCAAGTGTATCTAGATTAGAAATGTTCTATCGGTGTTCCTATCAGCACTTCGTACAATATAGTTTAAATTTAGAGGAACGGAAAATATACAAGCTGGATGCACCTGATATTGGCCAACTTTTTCATGAAGCATTGAAAACAATTACCGAATGGGTTCACGAAGAAGGGCGTCATTTTTCCGATTTATCGAAAACAGAGACGAGCCAATACGCACAAAAGGCTGTAAAACATTTAGCGCCCGTTTTACAAAACGAGATCTTGCACAGCTCCAATCGGTATAAATATATTCAACAGAAGCTCCAAGACATTATTTCCCGTGCAACGTTTGTTCTAAGTGAGCAAGCTAGGCAGAGTGGTTTTACACCGGTCGGTATGGAGCTCGGCTTTGGTAATGGTGAAAAGCTAGCACCCGTTTCTATCGAGCTTCCAAACGGATTTGAATTGATGCTAAGAGGCCGGATTGATCGTGTCGATATAGCTGAGAATGAACAGGGACTTTATTTGCGCATTATTGATTATAAATCGAGCGAAACGAAATTAAACTTAACGGATGTGTATTACGGACTTGCGTTACAAATGCTAGCATATTTAGATGTAGTATTGTCACAGTCTGAACAATGGTTAGGAAAAAAAGCATTACCTGCTGGCATATTATACTTTCATGTTCATAATGCAATGGTTTCAAAAGAAGGAAAATTGTTTGATGATCAAATAGCCGATGAACTATTCAAAAAGTATAAAATGTATGGAATGTTGCTATCCGATGAAGAAGTTGTAAAAATGATGGATCAATCGCTAGATTCTGGTTCAAGTAAAATTATTCCTGCTGGGCTAAAGAAAAATGGGGGGTTTACGCATCATTCTAAAATTGCTGATCGACAAGTGTTTTCGAGTTTGCAACAGCATATTCATCAATTGATGATTCAAGCAGGGATTGATATTACAACCGGAAACGTTCAATTGAATCCGTATATACGTAAAGATAAAAATGCCTGTACGTATTGTAAATTTAAATCGGTATGCCAATTTGACCCAATTTTAGAGGAAAATAACTACCGTAAATTACCTGAAATGAAAGAGAGCACTGTCCTTGCAGAGCTTAATAAGAAATACGACGGGAGGTAACGAAATTGGTACAGTGGACGAAAGAACAAGAAGCGGCAATTTATACAGATGGATCAGATATCCTTGTCGCAGCAGCTGCAGGATCGGGAAAAACGGCTGTTTTAGTTGAACGAATTATTCAAAAGCTACTTTCTAACGAAAACCCGGTAAATATAGATGAATTGCTCGTTGTTACTTTTACGAATGCTGCTGCGCAAGAAATGCGTAATCGGGTTGGCTCTGCTTTGGAAAAAGCGTTAGCAAAGGATCCAACATCGACACATTTAAAAAAACAGCTCTCTCTTTTGCAACGTGCTTCAATATCAACGTTTCACTCTTTTTGTATGGACATAGTAAGGCAGTACGCTTATATCATTGATCTTGACCCAGCATTTCGAATTGCAACGGATATGGAAATGGAACTCTTGAAGCAAGATATTATTACAGAGCTTTTTGAAGAGAAATATGGCGCTTCAGGAGAAGAACAGGAAGCATTTTTTTCTGTCGTTGATCGATTTTCAACCGATCGAAGTGATGGTGCAGTAGAACAATTAATTCTGCAATTATATACATTTTCCATACAAAATCCATGGCCAGAGAAGTGGCTTGATGAATTAGCAGCTATATATCACATAGCGGATAAATGGGATGAGTCGAAGCTTGAATGGCTCGACCGTATTAAACAGGAAGTGAGCTCACAATTAGCCGCAATGGACCAAGAAATTGATCGGGCAATACAGCTTATTTCGGAAAGCGATGGTCCGTACCATTATAATGAAGCTGTTGAGAGCGATCGAAATAATGTGAAACTAGCGCGGCAATTTCTCAATTCATGGCCTGATCTCCATTCTCATTTTGGAACAGTGAAATGGAAAAGGCTGTCAAGTAAAAAAGTGGAATGTGATGTAGACAAGAAGGAAGCTGTAAAAGCGCTACGTAAAAGTTACCGTAAACGATGGGATGAATTGAGCAGTAAATTATTTAGCCGTCAATTGGAAAGTCATATTCAAGATATGCGTGCGCTTGCACCTGTCATAAAGCAGTTAACTTCGTTAGTAAAGCAATTTAAGCATCGTTTTACAGAACAAAAAAGAAAACAAGCATTGGTCGACTTTTCTGATTTAGAGCATTATTGCTTACAGCTACTAATTGATGATGCTTCGACAGAAGATAATCTACTTCCTTCCACAGTTGCACACCATTTGAAATTGCGTTTTCGCGAGCTTTTAATTGATGAATATCAAGATACGAATCTTGTTCAAGAGACGCTTCTACAGCTCATTAGTGATCAAGTTGGCTCAGGAAATATGTTTATGGTAGGAGATGTGAAGCAAAGCATCTATCGATTCCGCCATGCAGAGCCAACATTGTTTATAGAAAAGTATAAGCGGTTTTCCAATCAAGGAAATAAAGATAAAGGAATACGAATTGATCTAGCGCGCAACTTCCGCAGCCGTGCACATGTATTGTCAGGTGTTAATTATATTTTTCGTCAAATATTAGATGAACAATTAGGTGAAATTGATTACGATCAAGCAGCAGAACTAATATACGCGAATACGATGTACGATACCCTGCCATTACAAGCTCCTGAACCAGAGGTTATCGTAATAGATCGGGAAGTAAAAGACGAGCAATCAACCACAGAAGGAGAGGACTTCCAAGATTTGGAGAAGTCTCAACTGGAGGCCCGTTTATACGCACAAAAAATAAAAACCTGGATAGGGAAAACGGCGAATTCACCACTTCAAGTCATCGATAAAGCGACAGAAGCACAGAGGGACGTTCAATACCGAGATATTGTAATTTTGTTGCGATCAATGAAATGGGCGCCGACAATTGTAGAAGAATTGAAAAAACAAGGTATTCCTGTATATGCTGAGTTATCGACTGGTTATTTTGAAGCGATCGAGATTAAGATAATGTTAAGCTTATTAAAAATAGTAGATAATCCGCTACAGGACATTCCTTTCGTATCTGTTTTACGTTCGCCAATTGTCGGACTAAATGAAGATGAGCTTGCGTCCATTCGTCTCGTCCAGCGCAAAGGGTTTTATTACGATGCTGTAAAAGAATATATAAAACAACATACAGACGATACGACAGAAAAACTTATCGCCTTTTTAGAGCAGTTTGAATTATTTCGAGAAACAGCTAGACAAGGAGCGTTATCCGAGCTCGTTTGGCAAATATATCGAAAGACATGCTTTTACGATTTTGTTGGTGGAATGCCTGGTGGCAGACAGAGACAAGCGAATTTACGTGCATTATATGACCGGGCACGTGGGTATGAAAAAACATCCTTTCGTGGTTTGTTTCGTTTTTTACGATTTGTCGAGCGAATGGAGCAACGTGGAGATGATTTAGGTGCTGCGCGCGCGTTAAGTGAACAGGAAGATGTCGTTCGGATAATGACGATTCATAAAAGCAAAGGACTTGAATTTCCTGTCGTAATTGTTGGAGGAATGAACCGGGAGTTTAATACGCAAGATTTAAAACAAACGTATTTGCTTGATAAAGATATGGGGTTTGCTAGTAAATATATCGATCCTATTAAACGTATTACGTATCCTACCTTATATTTCTACGCCGTCCAAATGGAAAAACGACGTCAGCTGTTAGCGGAGGAAATGCGCGTGTTATACGTCGCGTTAACGCGGGCAAAAGAGAAGCTTGTAATGATTGGTACGGTAAACTCACTTGAGAAGGAAATAGAAAAGTGGGGAAAAACCGTCGACTGTCCGAATTGGGTTTTACCTGCTTATTCTCGTTCAGAAGCGCAATCCTATTTGGACTGGATTGGTTCTGCGTTAATTCGTCATGAACAAGCTGAATTGCTGCGAGAAAATTTAGCGAATTCTGAGCATATACTAGCAGATGTTTTAAAAGATGCTTCACGCTGGGATTTTTCTGTATTTCACGGCAGTGAACTTGTAAATCTGCAAGAAGCAACGGATTCAGCAAGTGACAAATTAAAGGATACGATTTTTCATTGGAAACCGATGAATTTAGAAAATATAACCTTGAAAAAGGAAGTAGACAATCGACTCTCCTATGAATACCCTTATAGAGAAGCAGTACTTTCTCGAGCAAAGCAAACCGTTACAGAGATTAAACGACAAAAGGAAATAAAGGATGCATATAGCTCCGACCAGTTTATCGCATCCTTCCAAGCACCAATCATTAGACGACCTGCTTTTTTACAGAAGGAAAAGACGCTATCATCTGCTGAAAAAGGAACAGCGATGCATACGGTTATGCAGCACTTGCCTTTTTATCGTCCATTAACAGCCAATGAAATAAGGGCGTATGTAAATACGTTTATTGAGCGAGAGATACTAACAGAGCAAGAGGCTGAAGTAATTGATGCACTAGCTATTGAACGGTTTTTTACTACTTCAATTGCCAATAACATGCTTCAAAACGATCAATTGCTACGCGAGGTTCCGTTCAGTTTTACGCTCGGGTCAAAAGAAGTATATGCTGCTTGGAAAGGTGCGAACGATGAGCCTGTATTGATTCAAGGTGTAATTGATTGTTTAATCCCTTGTGGAAATGAATGGATTATCCTTGACTATAAAACAGATGAAATTACAGGTGAAGTGACAAAAGAAGTCAAAGAAACACTGCTTCAACGGTATTCGGTTCAGATGAAATTGTATAAGCAAGCAGTTGAGACTATTTTAAGTAAACCTGTTAAAGAGAGCTACTTATACTTTTTTTCAAAAAGCCTATTACTTAAGGTAGACTATTAAACAATCATATTTATATAGTATGATTCTTAGAAGTTGTCGATCGAGCTGGTGTCGCATCCTAAGTCTTGATGAAGTAGGGATACTGCATGAAAAAGCAAAAAGTTATGCAATATGTATACGAGAGCATTATGATCCTCCTCGTTATAATGACAATTATGACGATATGGTCGGAAAATAAGGTGAATTCAACAATTAATTGGGTCGTATGGGTGATTTTTTTAGTTGATTTTACGATTCGATTGATCGTAAGTAAGCAAAAATGGGATTTTATTAAACGAAATCCTTTTTTGCTCATTGCGATTATTCCTTTTGATCAATTTTTTCAAATTGCACGATTTGTACGGATTATTTATTTTTTCCGTATAAAAACGATTGCGAAGTATTACATCACTCCTTATGTTAAAAGATTAAATTATAAGTCGTTAGGAGTGTTGGTTGTTGGTTTTGTCCTCTTTATTGTGCTTGAAGCATTAATTGTTTGGACGTTAGAAGATATAATTCATACTTATGGTGAGGCGGTTTATGCAGTAATTAGTTATTTATTCTTTGTAGGTCATCGTATTTTTAGTGTCGATCATTTGCTATCTATTTGGCTTCTTACAATAACGTCCGTTTTTGGAGTAGTTTTGCAAGGCTTGGCGCTCCAATGGCTATTTGCGAAAGTTGACATCGTATATAATCGATACAAAGCAAAGCGTGATGCATCTCAAGCTAGTTAAATCATTTATTCTTAGGGTAAAAGATAAGAAATTGATTTTAAATAAAACTGTAGTAGAATTGGAAGATTTCCGAACGTTATTTGATAAAAGTAGACAACTATCTGAACGGAAGAAGAAAAACGCAATGAAAAAGGGTTCAATCGTTAAATAATAATGATTGAACCCTTTTTCGTTTTAGGAGCTGCTTTAAGCTCCTGTTTCATTATTTATTTGTGTCTATACTTAAACTAAACACTTAATACTTCTTTGATTTGCTCAATAGCCCAGTCTAAATCTGACTTTTCGATAACGAGTGGCGGTGCAAAACGAATTACATTTTCATGTGTTTCTTTACACAATAGCCCTCTTTCTTTCAACGTTTCACAATAAGAACGTGCAGGCTCTGTTAATTCGACTCCAATAAATAATCCGCGTCCACGAACCTCTTTAATAATCGGATTATCGATTTTTTGCAATTCTTGTTTCATGTAAGTGCCTAGCTCCAACGATCTTTCAGGTAATTTTTCGTCGATTAACACGTCGAGTGCGGCATTTGAAACGGCACACGCTAACGGATTACCTCCAAAAGTTGAGCCGTGTGAGCCAGGCTCAAATACGCCAAGAACATCTTTGTTTGCTACAACACATGAAATTGGAAAAACGCCGCCTCCAAGTGCTTTACCTAAAATAAGCATATCTGGTGTAACATCTTCCCAGTCGCAAGCAAACATTTTTCCACTTCGACCTAAACCGGATTGGATTTCATCTGCAATGAATAGCACATTTTTCTCTTGGCAAAGCTCATACGCTTCTTTCAAAAAGCCTTCTGTAGGAATGTTAACGCCAGCTTCACCTTGAATCGGTTCAATTAAAAAGCCTGCCGTGTTTTCGGTAATCGCTTCACGTAAAGCATCAATGTCTCCGTAAGGGACAGTTTTAAAGCCTGGGAGCATTGGACCGAAGCCACGTTTATTATCTGCATCAGATGATAAAGAAACAGCTGCCATTGTTCTACCGTGGAAGTTTCCTTCGCAAGCGATAATTTCAGCTTGATTATCAGCTACGCCTTTTACATCATATGCCCATCTGCGAGCAGTTTTTATAGCTGTCTCTACTGCTTCTGCACCAGTATTCATTGGAAGAACCATTTCTTTTCCAGTAAGCTGTGCTACCCTTTCGTACCACGGACCTAATTGGTCGTTATGGAAAGCACGAGATGTTAACGTAACAGCATCCGCTTGTTTTTTTAATGCATCAATAATTTTTGGATGACGATGCCCTTGGTTCACGGCAGAGTATGCACTTAAAAGATCCATATATCTATTGCCTTCTGGATCTTCTACCCAAACACCTTCTGCTTTCGATATAACAACAGGAAGCGGATGATAGTTATTCGCTCCATATTCTTCTGTTTGTTTAATAACATGATTGCTTGATTGTACCATGTGATCCCTCCGTTAAATATAGATATGTAGCTCAATTATTCTAAAATACTTAGGCTATATGCAACTATTAAATATAATGTAACATAAATGGGAAAATATCAACAAATCCTTCTTTTAAAAGCAAGGGAATTTTTACATGTAGTGAAAAGCCCTTTCAAGTATTGTAGAATATAAATAATTTGATTTACAAATATAGTAACATAAATTATAATGGCTGTATACAGTATACCGCCAGAGCGGGAGAGGATACTTTTGAGAAAGATCGTACAAAGTGAAACGTTGGCAGATCAAGCATATAACTTAATTAAAAAAGAAATAATTACTGGTAGACTACATGATAATGAAGCATTACCAGAAGAAAAGCTAGCAAAGGATCTAGGGATTAGTCGTACACCTTTAAGAGATGCTTTAAGAAGACTGGCGATGGAGGGGCTTGTTATTCCGCAAAAAGGAAAGCCTGCCTTAGTTGCGACGTTTACCCGTGAGGACTCTTTAGAATTTATGGAGCTGCGCAGCATTCTTGAAATCGATAACATTGTCAAAATCATGTCTTCAATTGATGATTCATTCATTGAGCAACTGTACAGTAATGTTAATGAGCAAATGCAAGCCGTAAAACTAGATAATTTCCAGCAATTTATAGAGTTAGACCGAGAATTTCACTTACTGTTAGCTTCTAAAAACACAAATCGAAAGTTTAGAGAAATGATTCATCAAATGAACACTGGAGTGAATCGAGCTTTTCTAATCCTATCTAATACGATTACGACGAGTGCTAAAGACGCGTGTGAAGAACATTTTGAAATTATTAAAGCTTTGGAAGCTAGAGATGTACATCTCGCTAAGAAAAAAATGGTTGTACACTTAAACAATGTTGAAAAAAGATTTTTAAGTTATTTCTTGAAGGAAGATGAGGAAAAGCGTTCAGGATAAGCTTCTCCCATTTTCAATATAAGGCTTAGGAGGATACGAGATGGAATTAAAATGGCAAACACCTGCATCACTAAGACAATTACTATCTGAATTAGTAGGCTGGGATAGTCGGACGCTAACAGAAGGAGAAAAAGCGTTTTCCCATAAACTAAAAGACAAGCTCGGTGATCTTTTATATTTTCAACAAAATACATCCCATCTGCAATTGCATGATGCTGGTAACGAGCGATTCGCTGTTACAGCGTTATATAAACATGCATCCGCAAAGGACACAATTGTACTCATAAGCCATTTTGATACCGTTCATACGGAGGAATTCGGCGATCTTGGCGACTTAGCGTTTAAACCGGAGCAATTAACCGATGCGCTCTTAGAACGTAAAAATGACTTGCCAGATGAGGCACGTGAAGATTTGGAGTCTGGAGAATACTTATTTGGAAGAGGGACAATGGATATGAAGATGGGGCTTGCATTACATATGCGCCTCATTGAAAAGGCTTCCGTAGAACAATGGCCGATTAATCTTGTCCTCGTCACCGTTCCAGATGAAGAAGTAAATTCTGCCGGAATGCGTGCGGTCGTACCGGCACTGTTACAGTTGCAAGAGACACATGAATTAAAATATAAATTATTCCTTAATGGGGAGCCATCGTTTACCCAGGAGCCTGGAGATGAGAATCATTACATCTACTCTGGAAGTATTGGAAAAATTATGCCTACCGCTTTATTTTACGGAAAAGAAACGCATGTTGGCGAACCATTGAGTGGAATGACAGCCAATTACATCGCTTCTTTTCTCACACAACGAATGGAGTGGAACACATTATTCCAGGAAACGGACTTAGGTGAAAATACGCCATTGCCGGTTTCTCTACAACAAAAAGATTTAAAAATGGAATATTCAACGCAAACACCATATCGTGGGAAAGCTCTTTATAATGTCTTTTTAATGAAGCGAGATGCATCTGAAATAATGGACATTTTCAAACAAGTAGCGGAAGAAGCCGCGGATGCATGTAATGCACAGTACAAAAAAATATGTGAACGAGAAAATGTGGAGCCAATCGGAACGGTAACTGTAATTACTTATGAAAAACTTCTACAGCATGCAACGAATAAGCTTGGTAAGGAAGCGGTTAATGCGATTAAACAGGAAGTAGTAAGCGATGAGCAACTGGATGATCGGGAAAAATCGGTTCGCATTGCCGATTTATTAATGCTTGATTGTCAGGAACTCGGTCCAGCAATCGTTTTACTGTACACGCCACCGTATTACCCTGCGGTGAACGCTTCTGATGATTCGCTTGTTGCTGAATTAGTAAAATTAATGAAAAAGACAGCAGAAGAAGCATTTGATCGTTCAATTGAACAAATTCATTATTTTAACGGAATTTCCGATTTAAGCTATGTATCGTATAAAGATACAGGTAAAGGCTGGAACGTTTACCAAAAAAACACCCCTGTATGGGGAGCAACATATGAGATCCCATTTTCAGAAATGACGCAGCTTGATGCTCCAGTGTTAAATGTTGGTCCTTTTGGGAAAGATGCCCATAAACTTACGGAACGGTTGCACAAGGAAAGTGCGTTTATCCAATTGCCGTATATGCTCGATACATTAGTTAAAAGTATGTTTCCTGTAAAAGAATCAATCTTAAATTAATTAAAAAGCGAAACCAAGCCATTCAATTTATAGAAAGGCTTGGTTTTTTACATGCGCTAAATAAGTTGTCAAAAACAATTTCCGATTTACTTCATTTATAAACTGTACTATTATAAAGCAAATAAAGTATAAAGCAAATAAAGGGTTGACAATTCGTGTGGAAAAATAATCGGTAAGAAACATAGGAAGACAATCGTTTGAAGAAGACCTGCGGCAATATGTCAAGAAGAAAATAATTATTTATTGATTTATCAAGGTACTATTTTCTTAAAAAAGGCAACACAAAACGAACATCCAGGTTCGAATAGCAAGGTGTGCAGCCAGCGTGTATGAAGGAAAACGCACACTGGGAAACAGTCTTGCTAATGCGGTTATGCTCGCAAGGGGGATAAGAATTGTCCCAAATGATCCTAAGACGATTATTTAGGAATATCACCGAACGTTTAAGATGTTTGACATATTATTCAGATAGGGTCTCAATCACTTATAATCATTGCACTTATTAGTTACTTGGAACGAAAGGCGGCGACTCCTGCGGGAAAAGCATGCGTCTTGAGACCCCACAGGAAGTGGTTTTCTTCCGAAGGGGCTCAAGCCATGCCCGCGGAAAGCATCCGCCTGTAGTACAAAGTAACGGGTATAACATACCCGATTATTGGTATAGAAACATTTAGAAACGTTAGGCGGAACAATGATGCCTAAACATAATATACGAGGGGAATGTATATGCTACAAGTCGTTTTTTATACAAAGGAAAATTGCTCCTTATGCGAGGAAGCACGTGCAATTATTTTGCTGCTGCAAAAATATTATCCATTCGAACTGGATGAAAGGGATATTTACACGAAAGAGGAATGGTTGGAAGAATATCAGTTGCTCATACCTACAGTAGAAATGAATGATATTCGCTTAAATTGTGAAGAATTGAATTTTGAATCGTTGGAGCATGCTATAAAGAAATATAGTTAGTTGTATAGAAAAGGAGACGGATTATATTATCGATTATTTGAACGATCGTTATGTAAAAAACGCGACCGTATTTGTGCGTATAAAAAACGTAGTCATATAAGTAACATATATACTTAAAATACAGGCAGGAAAAACGTTGCTTCCTTTTTATTTTATGGTAAAATAAAAGAGAAGTTACGTTTTCTATATTTTTTTACCTTAAGTGGGGCAAAAAAATATGTAGCGGGACATATTTACCCCGTTTAAAAGGAATGGATTAATACATGAGTATTTTTATGAGCTTAAAACACGTCTTTCCGGATTTGCTGCAATTAATGCGCCAAAGGTATACCGTATTACAAACTATTCAAATGCTGGAACCGATTGGTCGTCGCGGCATAATTGATAATACGAACCTATCAGAGCGGCATGTACGCAAAGAAGTGCAGGTTTTGCAGGAACAAGGGTTAATTGAAATGTCAACAAAGGGAATGTATGTAACAAAAGAGGGAAAGTTAGTAATTAGTGAATTACATAACTTCAACCGAGAAATATCTGGATTAACAACATTAGAAAACGAGCTAGCAAAAAAGCTACAAATCGAGAACGTAATTGTCGTTTCTGGTAATAGCGATACGCTTGAATCGGTAAAAAAGGAAATGGGCAAGGCTGTTGTATCCTATTTGAAGAATTATTTACAAACCGACACGACAATTGCAGTTACTGGTGGTACAACAATGGCAGCTGTTGCCGACGTAATGGCGCCATTAGGAAGTGAACACAAATGTTTATTTGTCCCCGCTCGAGGCGGCGTTGGCGAAAAAGTAGAAAATCAGGCGAATACAATTGCAGCTAAAATGGCGGAAAAGGAAAAAGGTGACTATCGATTATTGTTTGTCCCAGACCCTTTGAGTGAATCGTCTTATCAAACGATGATGAATGAACCATCCATTAATGATACGGTACAAGTAATTAAAGCTGCTGCAATCGTTTTGCACGGTGTTGGCGATGCTCTAACGATGGCTAAGAGGAGAAAAACATCAAAAAACGTTCTACAACGGCTAAAAGATAACAGTGCTGTAAGTGAAGCTTTTGGTTATTATTTCGACGAAGCTGGTGAAGTAGTATACAAATCTCGAACAATCGGAATGCAATTGGAAGATTTAACGAGCGCCAAGCTTGTAATGACAATTGCTGGTGGCAAGTCAAAAGCATTGCCAATTGTTTCGTATATGAAACAAAAAAAGAGCAATTTGCTTATAACCGATGAGGCTGCAGCTGAAGAAATAATAAATAACATAAATTAGAAATTAAAAAATGGAGGAGATTTGAATGACAGTAAAAATAGGAATTAATGGGTTTGGAAGAATTGGACGAAATATTTTCAGACAAGCATTAGCAACAGAAGGTGTTGAAGTTGTTGCAATTAACGATTTAACAGATGCAAACATGCTCGCTCATTTGTTAAAGTATGACTCCGTACATGGGCGCTTAAATGAAGAAGTAAGCGTAAGCGAAGCTGCAATTAACGTCGGAGACAAAGAGATTGCTGTATTCTCTGAGCGCGATCCTGCTAATATTGGCTGGAAAGAGCATGGAGTGGAAGTCGTTATAGAATCAACGGGACGTTTTACAAATCGTTCTGATGCACAAAAGCATTTAGAGGCTGGAGCTAAGAAAGTTATTATCTCAGCACCTGCTAAAGAAGAAGATTTAACGATCGTAATGGGTGTTAATGAAGAAGCATACGATGCAGGACAGCATCATATTGTATCTAATGCATCTTGTACAACAAACTGTTTAGCTCCCCTTGCAAAGGTTTTGCATGAACAATTTGGAATTAAACGCGGCTTAATGACGACAGTACATTCATATACAAATGATCAACAAATTTTGGATTTGCCACATTCGGATTATCGTCGAGCTCGAGCAGCAGCAGAGAATATTATACCTACTTCTACGGGTGCGGCAAAAGTTGTTGGTAAAGTTTTACCAGAGTTGGATGGAAAACTTAATGGAATGGCGATTCGTGTTCCAACACCAGACGGTTCAGTTGTCGATCTAGTTGCTGAGCTTGATAAAAAGGTAACTGAAAAAGAAGTGAACGAAGCATTAAAAGAAGCTGCTAATGGAGATTTAAAAGGTGTTTTAGGATATAGTGAAGATCCACTTGTATCAACGGATATTGTTGGTGATACACATTCTTCACTTGTCGATGGATTATCTACGATGCTTATTGACGATACGTTCGTTAAAGTAGTTTCTTGGTATGACAATGAAATGGCTTACTCTGCTCGTTGCGTTGATTTGGCTAAGTTTATGAAAGAAAAAGGGCTATAATAGCTGAAAAAGAGGAGGTCAACGCCTCCTCTTTTTCTATATATTATTACTTAATAATGGTAATATAGAGGTTGTTCAGCTTATGATAAGTGTACTTGTACATACATAGAGGAGGTTAATCCGATGGATAAAAAGACGCTATACGATATTGAATTTAAAGGAAAGAAAGTTTTATGTCGTGTCGACTTTAACGTTCCGATGCATGATAAAAAGATTTCCGATGATCGTAGAATTAGAGCGGCATTACCAACGATTAATTACTTAACCGAGCAAGGTGCAAAAGTAATACTCGTCTCTCATCTTGGTCGACCGAAAGGCACCGTTGTTGATGAATTAAGATTGGACTCCATTGCAAAGCAATTAAGCGATTTAAGTGGAAAGCAAATCTTAAAAACAGATACAGTTTACGGGGAAGAAGTAGATGAAGCAATTTCGCAGCTCGATGAGGGTGACATTTTATTGCTGGAAAATGTGCGATTTGAGGAAGGTGAAGAAAAAAATGATCCTCAATTAATCGGACATTTTGCGAATATGGCGGATATTTACGTTAACGATGCATTTGGAACCGCTCACCGCGCACACGCTTCTACGGCAGGAGTAGCTGAAAAGCTACCATCCGTAGCAGGATTTTTAATGCAAAAAGAAATAGATGTACTTGGAAAAGCGTTGCAAAATCCGGAAAGACCATTCACCGCAATTATCGGTGGCTCAAAAGTAAAAGATAAGATAGATGTAATTGATAATTTATTGGATAAAGTAGATAACTTAATAATAGGTGGAGGGTTAGCTTATACCTTCTTAAAAGCAAAAGGGTATGAAATCGGCAACTCCTTGCTTGAAGAAGATAAAATTGAATTGGCTAAATCCTTCATGCAAAAAGCAGAGGATAAAGGAGTACGCTTCATTATGCAGGAAGATACAGTTGTAGCTGATCAATTCGCTGCATCGGCAAACAGCAAAATTGTATCTGCTGATCAGATTCCTGATGGCTGGCTCGGCTTAGACATTGGTCCTAAATCAAGAGAAACATTTCGTGATGTAATATTAGATTCAAAACTCGTTATTTGGAATGGCCCAATGGGAGTATTTGAATACAATGCCTTTGCTGGAGGGACGAAAGAAGTAGCGGAAGCTTTAGCCGATACAGATGGATACACAGTAATTGGTGGTGGCGATTCAGCTGCAGCTGTAGAGAAGTTTGCACTGGCAGAGCGAATGGATCATATTTCTACCGGTGGTGGCGCTTCACTTGAATTTATGGAAGGAAAAGACTTACCAGGTGTTCGCGCACTGGACGATAAATAATTATAGAGGTGAAACGAGAATGCGTAAAAAAGTAATTGCTGGTAACTGGAAGATGAACAAAACATTAACTGAGGCAACGCAATTTATAGAGGAAATCATTAAAGGCATAAAATCAAATGCACATACGGAAGCGATTGTTTGTGCTCCGTTTCCTTACTTAAGTGCTATGGTAGATGCAGCACGTGGCACAGACGTAAAAATTGCTGCTCAAACGATGCACGAGGAGGCAAATGGTGCTTTTACAGGAGAAGTAAGCCCTCTTATGCTAAAAGATATCGGGGTTACACATGTCATTCTTGGTCACTCCGAACGAAGAGCATTATTTAACGAAACAGATGAAACGGTAAACAAAAAAGCAATTGCGGCGTTTGAATTTGGACTAACTCCAATTGTTTGTGTAGGTGAAACGTTAGAGCAAAGAGAAGCAAATGAAACAAATAAAGTTGTTGAACACCAGGTGAAACAAGCGTTAGCGAGTATGACTGACAATCAAATATCTGAAACGATTATTGCATATGAGCCGATTTGGGCAATTGGTACTGGCAAAACAGCTTCAAGTGAACAAGCAAATGAAGTTTGTGCCCATATTCGATCGGTCGTCGCTTCTTTATCATCAGAGGAGACAGCGAATGAAGTTGTTATTCAATATGGTGGCAGTGTAAAGCCAGCAAATATTAATGAATTGTTAGCCCAAAAACATATTGATGGTGCACTCGTCGGTGGAGCAAGTTTAGAGGCTGCTTCATTTTTACAACTAGTAGAGGCTGGCTATCTGAATGAGTAATCTCGCTGCTCTTATCATCTTAGATGGCTTTGCTATACGAAATGAAGCTAAAGGAAATGCCGTAAAGCAAGCAAGTAAGCCGAATTTTGATCGCTATTGGGGAAAATATCCACATAATCAACTAAAGGCGAGTGGAGCAGCCGTAGGTCTTCCAGATGGTCAAATGGGAAATTCTGAGGTTGGTCATCTCAATATTGGGGCAGGCCGAATTGTATATCAAAGCTTAACGAGAGTAAACCTATCAATTGAAACTGGCGATTTTTTTGAAAAGCAAGCATTTATTAAATCGATGCAGCGAGCGAAACAGAAAAATACGGCGGTGCACTTGTTCGGTTTGTTATCAGATGGCGGCGTTCATAGCCATATTGATCATTTATTCGCGTTATTAAAATTAGCAAAAGAACAACAAGTGGAAAAGGTATATGTTCATGCATTTTTAGATGGCCGCGACGTAGGACCACAAACGGCACAAACGTATATCAAACAGACCGAAGAGAAAATGAAGGAACTTGGTGTAGGGCAATTTGCAACCATTTCTGGTCGATATTATTCAATGGATCGTGATCGTCGTTGGGATCGAGTGAAAAAAACGTATGATGCGATTGTATATGGTGAAGGGCCAAAATATACGAATGCACACAAATTAGTCGAGGATTCTTATGCAAATCAAATATACGATGAATTTGTTATTCCGAGTGTTTTAGTAGATGAGAAAAAGCTTCCGATCGGGACGGTACAAGATAATGACTCAATTATTTTTTATAATTTCCGACCCGATCGAGCAATTCAAATAGCACGGACATTTGCGAATAAAGATTTTCGCGATTTCGATCGAGGCCCAGCTGTACCACAGAACTTGGACTTTGTAATGCTAACTAACTTTAGTGAAACGGTAAATGGTTTTGTTGCGTATGAACCGGTCAATTTGGACAACACAGTAGGAGAGGTACTATCTCAACATGGTAAGAAGCAACTGCGAATAGCAGAGACAGAAAAGTTTCCGCACGTAACTTTTTTTATGAGCGGTGGACGAGAAAAGGAATTTCCGGGCGAAAAGCGAATTTTAATTGATTCACCAAAAGTCGCTACGTATGATTTACAACCAGAAATGAGTGCTTATAAAGTTACCGATGCCTTGCTTCAGGAATTGGATCGTGGAGAACACGAAGCAATCATACTTAATTTCGCAAATCCTGATATGGTTGGCCATTCGGGTAAGCTGGAGCCGACGATAAAAGCAATAGAAGTCGTTGACGAATGTCTTGGTAAAATAGTGGATAAGATAGTAGAGCTTGGAGGCCATGCTATAATTACAGCAGATCACGGTAACTCGGATGAGGTAATAACTCCAGATGGCAAGCCGATGACAGCCCATACGACAAATCCAGTACCTGTAATCGTAACAAAAGATGGAATTACACTGCGGGATAACGGTATTTTAGCTGATCTATCGCCAACATTACTTGACTTACTTGGAATAAAAAAGCCAGAAGAGATGACAGGTGAATCTTTAATTAAAGAGCAATAGTACCATTAATATAAATAGAAAATAAGGAGAGGTTTACATGCCATATATTACAGATGTTTACGCTCGTGAAGTTTTGGACTCCAGAGGAAACCCTACAATTGAAGTTGAAATAATTACAGAATCAGGTGCATTTGGAGCGGCTTTAGTTCCAAGTGGCGCGTCTACAGGAGAACACGAAGCAGTAGAATTACGGGACAATGATGAAAACCGTTACTTTGGAAAAGGTGTTCTAAAAGCGGTAGAAAATGTAAATGAAGTAATTGCTCCTGAACTAGTCGGGATCGACGTTACGCGTCAAAATGTTATTGATCAATTAATGATAGAACTTGATGGAACTAAAAATAAAAGTAAGCTAGGAGCGAATGCTATTCTAGGTGTTTCTATGGCGGCAGCACATGCTGCTTCCACATATCTTGAAATTCCGCTATATAATTACTTAGGTGGATTTAATGCCAAAACATTACCAGTACCAATGATGAACATCTTAAATGGCGGCGAGCACGCTGATAATAACGTAGATATACAAGAGTTTATGATTATGCCTGTTGCTGCACCTACTTTCCAGGAAGCATTGCGTACTGGTACAGAAATATTTCATGCATTGAAAAAAGTTCTAAAAGAAAAAGGCTACAATACAGCAGTTGGAGACGAGGGCGGCTTCGCACCTAATTTAAAGTCTAATGAAGAAGCATTGCAAACAATAATGGAAGCGATTGAAGCTGCTGGTTATGCACCGGATACGGAAGTGAAGCTTGCTATGGATGTTGCTTCCTCTGAATTTTATGAGGATGGTAAGTATCATTTAAAAGGCGAAGGCATCGTTCGTACATCCGCTGAAATGGTTGATTGGTATGAAGAAATGGTTAATAAATATCCAATTATTTCAATTGAAGATGGATTAGATGAAAACGATTGGGAAGGCCACAAGCTCTTGACGGATCGTATTGGCAGCAAGGTTCAATTAGTTGGCGATGATTTATTTGTAACAAACACTGAAAAGCTATCTCAAGGAATAGAGCAAGGTGTTGGGAACTCAATTTTAATTAAGGTGAATCAAATCGGTACGTTGACTGAAACCTTTGAAGCGATTGAAATGGCAAAACGCGCTGGCTATACAGCAGTTATATCCCACCGTTCAGGTGAAACAGAGGATGCGACGATTGCTGATATAGCTGTTGCAACGAATGCTGGGCAAATTAAGACAGGCGCACCATCACGTACAGATCGTGTAGCTAAATACAATCAGCTGCTACGTATTGAAGACGAATTGGCAGGCATGGGTGAATATGCTGGATTAAGTGCGTTTTATAACTTGGAAAAATAAAAAAACTAATAAATATGTATGCACCTCCTGTTGGAATCGAATCCATTTCAACAGGAGGTTTATTATTGAGCAAAAAAAGGTTAAATGCACGTAGAAAACGTGGTATAGTAGATGATGGTCAATGTTTAGGAAATACTACGTAATAATTGCAGATAAGCTCTTGCATTAAAAACTTTAGTTAATTTATAAGCATTCATCACGCTATGGTACACGAAAGACAACGAGATGTAATAATAAAAAGAGACTGTATTTTATTTGATAAGAAAAAACTTAAACAAATACACGAGGAGTTTGCGTATGGAAAAAGTTTTGAAAAAAATAGCATTAATCACGATTGGTGCGTTCATATTTGCGATTGGTATAAATTATTTTGCGATACCGAATGGACTTGCAGAAGGCGGTATAATTGGAATTACCATTATTTTTTATTACATGTTTGGCTGGTCACCTGGTATTGTTAACTTTTTACTAAATGCGGTTCTTGTTGCTGTCGGTTTCAAACTATTACAGCGATCGGAAATGATTTATACAATTACTGTAATTATATTAAGTTCATTTTTTATATGGCTGACTGAAGAGTGGGGCGTTACATTATCAACAGATTCTCTGCTTGCTCCACTTTATGCAGGACTTTTAATAGGTGTCGGATTGGGTATTATTTTCCGTACCGGTTCAACATCCGGAGGAACGACGATTATTGCATTAATTTTAAAGAATAAGCTTGGTTGGAGCATGTCAAAAGGGGTTTTGCTTTTAGATGTACTCGTCATTGCCGGCGGATCCTTTGTAATTGGACTGGAAAAAACGTTACTTACGCTTGTTTCTGTATATGTTACATCGAAAGTAATTGATTATTTGGTTGACGGACTTAACGTACGAAAAGCAGTTACAATAATATCAGAAGATGCGGATGAAGTGTTGGAAAGTATTAATAAATATTTTAAACGTGGGGTAACTGTATTCCCAGCAGAAGGTGGGTATACAAAGCATGAAAAAAAAGTGTTATACGCTGTTGTCGATAAAAGAGAAATGGTTCGATTGCAAAGGCTCGTAGAGAAAGTCGATGCAGATGCATTTGTTGCTATTCATGATATAAAAAGTGCTTTTGGTGGCGGGTTTAGCTAACGTACTTCGTATTTTCTTTTCATCACAAACCATAAACTATTCAATACTTGCAAATTGGATTAAAACTTGCGTTCGAAAATAAAACTATGCTAAAGTATATAGTAGAGAGAATTGGCTGTTATAGGAAAGGGCGGTTGAACATGAGCGGTATTATTACTACATTATTAATTATCGATGCTATTATAATGATTATTTTTATATTGTTGCAGTCTGGTAAGAGTGAAGGACTATCTGGAGCGATTTCGGGTGGAGCAGAACAACTATTTGGG
Source organism: Virgibacillus sp. W0430 (assembly GCF_051846935.1). Taxonomy (NCBI): domain Bacteria; kingdom Bacillati; phylum Bacillota; class Bacilli; order Caryophanales; family Bacillaceae; genus Virgibacillus; species Virgibacillus sp. W0430. The sequence continues at coordinate 98,237 of NZ_JBPYCS010000005.1, read as the reverse complement.
AAGCAAAAAGCACGAGGGCTAGATCTTGTTCTTCACAGAGGAACGGTTATAACAGCGACGTTATTTTTTATTTTAGCTTTTACAAGTGCATATATTATATAATTAAGACGCCCTTATCACGCTTCGTGGTAAGGGTTTTTAAGTTGCTGTTTAATATGGACATCCAATTATTGCAAAAATTAATGTTAGAGACAGATATTCAGGAGGAAGGAGAATTCTGATGAAAATTAAACAACCAGAGCCTTTTACATTTGAAGCTGGCCCTCGAGCCGTCTTATTGCTTCATGGCTTTACTGGACATTCTGCAGATGTACGAATGCTTGGAAGATTTTTAGAGAAACATGGTTATACGTCACATGCTCCGATTTATCGTGGGCATGGAAAGTCACCAGAAGCAATTGCCCAGTCCAATCCAGATGAATGGTGGGAAGATGTAACGAATGCATATGATCATTTGGTACAAATGGGCTATACGGAAATTGCAGTCGCAGGTTTATCTATGGGAGGGGCACTAGGGCTAAAGTTAGCAGCAAGTAAAAAAGTTAAGGCAATTATTCCTATGTGTACACCAATGTTTTTTGATAATGAGGAGCAATTAAAGCAAGGGTTTATTACCTTTTCAAAGCAATATAAGCAGCTGGAGAAAAAAGAACAGGAAGTAATTGATCGTGAAACAAATGAACTTCTCCGTAATTCTGCAAATATGTTTGCACAAATCGGGCAATTTATTAATGACGTAAATAAACAAATTGATTTAATTTATACACCAACGCTAATAGTACAAGCTAGTAAAGACGAAATGATTAATCCGAAGAGCGCCACGTATATTTATGACCATGTAGAAACCGATGAAAAGCAGCTTAAATGGTACAAGGAATCGGGACATGTAATTACATTGGATAAGGAAAGAGATCAATTACATGAAGATATATTGCAGTTTTTACAATCGCTCGATTGGGTAAAGTAATGATATACCAAACAATTGAAAGAAGGTGAATGGATTGAATGAGCAAATGAAAGATAATATAAGAAGCTTTTTTACAGAAAGTGGGACAAGGCCGTTGTCTGTTAGTGAGTTGGAGACAGCATTGGACATCGAAACTTCCGTTGATTTTAAAGCGCTCGTCGTTTCTCTAAATGAATTAGAGGATGCCGGTGAGCTCGTTCGCACACGAAAAAATCGTTTTGGGCTGCCAGAAAAAATGAATTTAATCCGTGGAAAAGTTCAAATGCATAAAAAAGGTTTTGCCTTTTTAATTCCAGATGAAGAGGCACAGTCCGATGTATATATTCATCCAACTGATTTAAACGGCGCAATGAACAACGACAAAGTACTTGTTCGTCTTGAAAAGAGAGCAGGAAATGAAAATCGTCCTGAAGGAACAGTCATTCGTATATTAGAGCGTGCAGTCCTGCAAGTAGTTGGAACGTATGAGGATAATCGCTCCTTTGGATTTGTTGTTGCAGATGACAAACGAATACCGAATGATATTTTTATACCAAAAAGTAGTACGATGGGTGCAATTAGTGGTCATAAAGTAATTGTACATATTACGAAATATCCAGAAGGCAGAAAGAGTGCAGAAGGGGAAGTAATTCAAATACTTGGGCATAAAAATGACCCTGGTATTGATATTGTTTCTGTAATTTATAAACATGGAATCAAGCTTGATTTCCCCAAAGAGGTGCTTGATCAAGCAGCAAGCATACCAGAGACAATTACGGACGAAGAATTGGATGGCCGACGCGATTTGCGCGAAGAAGTAATCGTAACGATTGACGGGGCAGATGCAAAAGATCTGGATGATGCTGTTACGGTAAAGCAACTAGATAACGGTAATTTTAAATTAGGTGTTTATATAGCAGATGTAAGCCATTATATGAAAGCAGATTCACCAATGGATAAAGAAGCATTTGATAGAGGCACGAGTGTGTATCTTGTAGATCGTGTTATACCGATGATTCCGCATCGACTATCCAATGGAATCTGTTCTTTAAATCCACAAGTCGATCGTTTAACAATTGGCTGTGAAATGGAGATCAATCCGTCTGGGGAAATCGTTTCACATTCTATTTTCGAAAGTGTCATACGCACTACAGAACGCATGACGTATAAAGATGTAAATAAAATTTTAGCTGATAAAGACGAAACCGTTCGTTCGAAATACGAAGCCCTCGTCCCGATGTTTGAACAGATGGAAGAGCTGGCCGCTATTTTACGGAACAAGCGAATTCGTCGCGGAGCAATTGATTTTGATTTTAAAGAGGCACTAGTAATCGCTGGAGAAGACGGTAAGGTAAAGGATATTGTAATTCGAGAGCGCTCAGTTGGAGAACGATTAATTGAAGAATTTATGCTAGCTGCTAATGAAACAGTAGCGGAGCATTTTCATTGGATGGACGTTCCATTCATCCATCGGATTCACGAAGACCCAGATCAAGGCAAGCTCGAACACTTTTTTAACTTTCTTGCCGGACTTGGCTATCGAATAAAAGGACGAGCCGATGAAGTTCATCCACAGGAATTACAAAAGGTACTGGAAAATATGCAAGATAAGCCTGAGGAAATGATCGTATCTAAACTAATGCTTCGATCTATGAAGCAAGCGAAATACGACCCGCAAAGTATTGGACATTTTGGGTTATCTACACCGTTTTATACCCATTTTACATCACCAATTCGACGGTATCCAGATTTGATTGTCCACCGACTTATACGGACGTACTTGTTAGATAATAAACTAGATCAGCGAACAATTAATAAGTGGAAAGATAAGCTGCCCGAAATTGCGCGACACACGTCTGAAAAAGAACGTACGGCAGTCGATGCAGAAAGAGAAGTGAATGACTTAAAGAAAGCAGAATATATGCAAGATAAAATTGGAGAAGAATATACAGGAGTCATTAGCTCGGTTACCAATTTTGGTTTATTTGTCGAGCTTGCGAACACGGTCGAAGGACTCGTCCACGTTAGCTATATGACCGATGATTATTATCATTTTGATGAACGAAGCTACGCAATGATTGGAGAACGGACAGGAAATGTGTATCGAATCGGAGAAGAAGTCAATGTGCGTGTGATAAGTGTTAATATTGAAGAACGCGTTGTTGATTTTGAACTTCTATAATATGCTATAAATATCATTGCACTGTTCAAAAGAGAAGGTCTATCCAGTATGCTTAGTGAATTTGGATATGAAACGGTTAGACCTTCCTTTTGAGTTGTTTGAATACTTTTAAGAGAGGCATTTTAAAGTATCCTGCAAGCTTAATTTAGAGCTAAACGTTATCAACGACAATTACTTTAGCATCTTTTGTAAAAGGGTTAAAAACCTGATGTGGGACTTCATCCGGTATAATAAAAGCATCTCCTTCCTTCATTTCTGTAATCTCTTCCCCTAAATTTATTCTTATAGCTCCTTCAGCGATGTAAAACGCATGTCCATCATAACACGTATGATCTGCAACATAATCAACAGGATATACAACAATCCGTAAGCGCTGCTGATCAGTTTCTAGCCACCTGGACAATGCTCCAGTCGACGCGTTGTCAGGCGTGAACGGGGCATCATTTCTACTCATATGAACTTTTGATCGATTATCAGACATTAGTACAACTCCTTTTTTAATTTTATACGAACACCTTCCTTAAGTATAGAATAAATATTCTAACAATTCAAAGCAATTAATTGAAAGGAAATGAAGAGTAGTTGAAAAAATATTGTCATTAATTATTGTGTAAGGTCTAATTGGCAACGGTGTTTGTTTTTGATAAGATAAAGATTCATGAAAGTTAGGAGGGAGCAGACGATGTCAAAAGGATTTGACAAACCAATAGCTCAAAACAGAAAAGCATCCCACGATTATTTTATTGAAGATACGTATGAAGCAGGAATCGTGTTAAAAGGTACCGAAATAAAATCCATTCGTGCCGGACGCGTTAATTTAAAGGATTCCCATGTTCGTATATCAAATGGGGAAGCGATGCTTATTAATATGCATATTTCACCTTATGAGCAAGGAAATCGATTTAATCATGAACCGACGCGTACGCGAAAATTATTACTGCATAAAAAAGAAATTGATAAACTAATCGGATTAACCCAGCAGCAAGGATACGCACTCATTCCTTTAAAGCTGTATATTAAAAATGGATTTGCTAAAGTGCTGGTTGGTCTTGGTAAAGGGAAAAAGAAATACGATAAGCGCGAAGATTTAAAGCAAAAACAAATGAAAAGAGATATCGATCGAGCGATAAAAGACATCAATAGATAAAGCTGATCTGACACGTATTCCATCTTTAAGTTAGTAATTAATACCATTAGTTGAAACTGTTATTCAATATGTTATAATAGTTATGTAGCAAATAAATGGAATTGCAAATGCTCTCTTTTCCCGATCGTTTCTCTTTATAAGGGGACGTTACGGATTCGACAGGGATAGGTTGAGCTTGGATTGCGCGTCGAGGTTACGTCTCGTAAAACGTTACACGCCTATAATAACTGGCAAAGAAAACAATTACTCTTTAGCTGCTGCATAAGCAATGCTAAAGGACTCTTCCTGTTATCTCCCGTGTAACAGATAAAGAGTCTCACATGAAGCGGGATAAACGTTCATCCGCCGTCTGAGGATAGAACGTTGAAACCAAACAGACTAGCTGCCTTGTAGCCTGTTGGCAGGCCTAGAGGTTAGCGAAGCATAATATGCCGACTACACGCGTAGACATCTAAGTGTCGATATCCTTGGACGTGGGTTCGACTCCCACCGTCTCCATACATATTTTATATGATTTATTAAAACTCTTGTTTATCAAGGGTTTTTTGTTTTCCGATGTAATAAATTACGATATGTTGTATAATTTCCCTCTGATTAAATTTTTTTAGAATGCTGCAAAAGCTTTACTAGCAAAAAATCAATAGTGTATTAGAGTAATAGCATCAGTATTCGTATTTTATCATTTAGAAGAACGGATCACAGCTCGTTGCGTAACGATTATAATAATTGGTGTACCAATTATTGTCGGTAAGAACCAAAAGATTAAAGCCGGCCATTCGTTTACGATGGGAATATCGGATATATTTACAATAAGCACAGCTGTTATAATTCCGATATAGGAGCCGAGCATTCCACCGATGTGCCTAGGTAGCCAGTTATGTGTTCGCCTTTTCCTCGCTAGATAACCGAATAATGCCAATCCATACGAAAACAATGCAATAAAGAATAAATAAGCGGAATCCTGCCAGTTCATTATAGATGTAACGATAGCAGTTATAAACACTACAACATAAGCTCCGTGATACAATTCTCCAAGCGATGTATGCCATCCACGCTTTTTTTTCGAGATAGCAGCAATCAACCCAACGATTAAACATACAGTTCCCGAAATGATATGCAGCGTTAAAAAGAAACTAAATACGGTCATAGACTTTTCTCCCCCTAAGAAACTAATTTCTATAATCATACGTTCGTATAACAGTTTAAAAATAATCATGACTTATTTAGATACGTTTTTGGGCAACGAGTAGATTTCGACCATGCTCTTTAGCATCATAGGCGTTGCCTTCGGAAAGCGGAGTGGATCCGGGTGGAACACACCAGACACCAATCTAGCTTTAAATTTTTAAGTAGATTTTAAAATTCTGTTCTTTTGTCATTTTTAAAAATGGCAATTATGCAATTGACTCACTTAACTATTTTTTCTTATTGTTTTGTATATTTTACGCCAATATTTCAATACATATTAAATAATCCAAAAATAACTGTGTATATTTTTCATTAAGCACTGTTGTTTTGGGGGTATTCAGATTAGCTTTGGGAAAATAAGAAAGGCTCTCCGGTTTTATCGTAAGAATGCTTTTTCCTACGTATCATTACTGTAATCGACACACATTGTATATGTACACGTTTTCTTTTCATTTTTGGTTGTACTTCTTTTATACCATGTTATACTAGATTAATATAATTTTATATTTTCATATATCCGCAAGAATACGGCTTGCAAGTTTCTACCGGTTTACCGTAAATGAACCGACTATGAGAGCAGACGAACGGAATGATTATAAGAGTATATGTATCCTCTTAGATCATTTACGTTTTGCGTTGTGTCAACGAAACCGATAAAGGTGCTTCTCATAGAAGAAGTCCATTTACACGGTTTTTTTATTTTATATTGAACGAATATGGAGGATACGTATGGAAATTTTACAGCAACGAATTGAACAAAATGGTAATGTATTATCAGATACAGTTTTAAAGGTTGATACATTTTTAAATCATCAAATTGATCCGCAATTGATGCAGCTTATCGGGCAGGAGTTTGCATCTCGATTTAAAGGATCAAATATTACAAAGATTGTTACACTGGAGTCTTCAGGAATTGCACCATCTGTTATGGCAGGACTTGAACTCGGTGTACCTGTCGTTTTTGCCCGAAAGAAAAAGTCACTCACTTTAGTTGACGATTTTTATCGCGCGGAAGTATACTCATTCACAAAAAAAGAAACGAATGATATTTTTGTTGCCAAAGACTTTATTTCGGCAAATGATGTTGTCTTAGTTATTGACGATTTTTTAGCTAATGGTCAAGCAGCACGTGGCATCATTTCAATTGTTGAGCAGGCAGCTGCAACATTGGCTGGTGTAGGTATTGTCATTGAAAAAGGATTTCAAAATGGTGGAAAAGAGCTTCGTGAATCTGGAATTCGTGTCGAATCTCTTGCGATTATTGAATCCCTCCATGGGGGAAACGTCGAATTTCGGAATCAAAATAGATAAATGAACTCGAACGTACAATAATTCGCTTATTTACGGTATGTGACAACGGATGATCCATCCATCTTTTATACGAACAAATAAAGCATAGGACTACTCCCCCTATGCTTTATTTTATTGTGCTCATTCATGTAGGAAATCGATCGAGGCGATACGCGTATTACATGTATATCAAATGGCGGACATAAAAACATGTCTCTGAAAAATATAAAATTATGATTTTTACCAAGAAACGACAAACTTTGGTATACTAATAAAAATATGCAAATATAATATAAGGAGATTTATATACGTACTTATGAAACTTTCGTTAAAGCATTTAATATTATTTGTAGCATTGCTTGCGGTTGTACTTACTTTATTTAGCAGTATTTCCTCAGGTTATAAGGTGAACCAAGAATCGATTGTCAATACAACATTAGATACGAATCAAGCGTATGCAGAAAAATTAGCAGACATGACCGATATTTTCTTAACACGAACCTTGGACGCATTGGAAATTAGTGCAGAAAATATTGTTATGTATTGGAATGATGAAAATAGGGAGGAACGATTTTTAAAAGAAGCAAAGAGGCTACGAGAAATCAATGAGTTTAACTCCGTAGCTGTTGTCGATAAGAGCGGTATTATTTTAGCAACTTCACCGAGGGCATTAGATTTAAAAGGGGAGCGGGTAACTTCGGAAGGAGGAAGAGCTGCGCTACGAGAAAAAAGACCAATGATTTCCAAGCCTTACTACTCGATTACAGATCGTTTAATTATTTTTATATCTTATCCTGTAATTGATTCTGCGGGAAATTATTTGGGGTTAATTGGTGGAACGATCTATTTGGAAGAAGAAAACAGATTAAATGATCTGCTCGGCGATCATTTTTATCAGGACGGCTCATATGTTTACGTAGTCGATGAAGAAGGGCGCATTATTTACCACGAAGATGTAGAACGGATAAATGATACGGCTCCAGATAATCCAGTTGTTAAAGAAGTTATGCATGGTAAAAACGGTCATGCACGAATTTACAATTCCAAAAATATTGATATGCTTGCTGGTTATGCCTATGTCCCAGCGGCTAATTGGGGAATTGTATCACAGCGTCCTACGGAAGAAGCTTTAGCCTCCTCAAATAATATGGTGAAAGAAATGATTATGAAATCTCTGCCGTTTTTAATTGTGTCGGTATTAATTATATTGTTTTTATCTAGTTTAATTGCATCCCCATTGCAGCGGTTAGCTAGTTATGCGAATTCAAGTACGGATAATCAGATTGATGATGAAGCAGAAATCCGAAAAGTTTCTGCTTGGTATTTTGAGGCTATAGAATTGAAAACAGCTTTAGTGAAAAGCATTCAATATTTTCAAGATAAAGTGAACTATTTTATGTACCAAGCAACAACAGATCCACTAACGAAATTAACGAATCGCCGAACAATGAATAATTATTTGAAAACATGGTCAGATAACGCTACGTTATTTTCTGTAATCTTACTTGATATAGATCATTTTAAACGAGTAAATGATACATACGGGCATGCGGTTGGAGATGATGTTTTAAAATATTTGGCAAAGGAAATGAAGCATGCTGTTCGAAAAGACGATATATGCTGTCGTTATGGTGGGGAGGAGTTTGTTCTATTACTACCTGAAATGGATGCAACGGCTGCATACAAAGTTGCAGAGCGCCTTCGGATGAAGCTGGAAGAAACAGTCAGCCCAAGCGGGAAACCAATAACGATCTCTGCAGGTATTGCAACCTACCCAGTCCATTCCAAATCGACAGAAGGAATTATAAAATTAGCTGACGACGCGTTATATATTGCAAAACGAACAGGAAGAAATAAAGCGGTCGTTCATTCTCCTCCAAAAAATGGAAAACAAACGACAACATAAGAACTTTATTGGTTGGATTTTAATTATGAAAAGAAGAAAAGCAGGCAGATCATTTTCATCATACACGATGGATGACCTGCCTGCTTTTTTATATAGGAGCTGTTCCGGGATTATTGAGGAGAGTGGTAGGCTAATCTTTTTTTTGTAGTGTAGCTTTTTCTTGTTTCCATTCGTTGGTACATGTTATTCGCTATAATCATCATACAAACGAGGGAAACGCCGATAAACTCATACGTACTAATCGTATGCCCTTGGATAAGACGAATAATTAACGTAGTCACCGGAGCAAAGTTAATAAATAGAATAGCATTGATCGGTTTTAAAATACTCACACCTTTATTCCATCCAATTAGAGCGATTAATCCTGGAACAAAAATCATAAAAAGCATATCATAGCGCACGTGGTATAATATGGTCATCGTAGGCACTTCAATTAGCCCCATCATACTTCCAATCAACACAACGATTGTAGCAGTAACCGTTCCATACAAACAGCTTAAAGTAGAATACCTGAGAACAGACCATCCCGAAAAATGTCCGCCACCTATTGTGTAAAACGCCCAGCCTAATGCTGCTAGAAGAAGTAAAAATAAAGGAAATAATCGATTGCTTCCTAATAATATACTTAAATCTCCATTTGATACGACTAAAAACACACCGATAAACGCACCAATGATACAGAAGAGAGTAAACCATTTTGGACTGTTCTTATGAATTAACCATACGATTAAAACAGATAAAATAGGGGCAAGTGCCTCCATAATTGAAGCTAAAAGTACTCCTGGCTCCCCAAGTAAATCTTGACCAACAAATATGAGCAAATTGTACACAACAAATCCCATTGTTCCAAAAAACCATAAAATAAGTCCTTGCCCATTTGTACGAAAAGCTTGCTTACCTTCTTTAATAAACAACGCTACAATTAATAGTATTGTTACAGGTGCATAGCGCACGATCGTAAACCAAAAAGGGTCTATATATTGAAATGCGTGATTCGCAACAGGGAACATGGCTCCCCATGAAGCACTTGCTATTAGACAAAGGAACGCACCCCAAAGCATTTTCTTTTGCATCATTATCTTCCTCCAGCAAAAATTTTTATACCGTTTTGTTATCTACTTTCATTTAACTACAGTGAGGGCATCATGTAAAATGATTGTTAATGATAATATCCATCATTATTTATGATACAATGAATATGTTTAGAGGAGGCGTTTCATATGAATTTAAAGGATTTACTTATTTTTGAGATTGTAGCAAAGACGGGAAGTATTAGTGGAGCGGCAGAACAGCTTAATTATGTTCAGTCAAATGTCACTTCGCGCATTAAAAAATTAGAGGAGGATTTAAAAACAACGCTGTTTCATCGGCATAAGCGAGGTGTTTCATTAACACCAGAAGGGAAGAAAGCAATTGTATATGCTCAAAAGATTAGTGCATTAGCTAAAGAAATGAAAATGATGACTGCAAATAGTGACATGCCTTCAGGAAAACTGGATATAGCATCCGTAGAAACCGTTATAAAATTACCGCTCATTTTGTCAAAGTACAATCATTTATATACAGATGTTGATTTAACACTATCAACAGGTGTAACTGCGGATTTGAAGGACGATGTTTTAAACTATCAGCTTGACGGTGCATTTGTTACAAAGAGTAAAACGACGTATCACCCTGATTTATTAGAAGTAGATGTTTTTCAAGAAAAGCTCGTACTCATTTCGGATCCATTATCGAAATCACTTGAAGATTTAACAGAAAAGCCAATTCTTGGGTTTAGCGATGGTTGTGGCTATCGAGCAAAACTAAATGAATGGTTAACAGATCAACAAATAACTCCGACAAAAGTTATGGAGTTAGGTACACTTGAAACGACGTTAGGCAGCGTCATATCTGGTTTAGGGATTGCCTACGTACCTTATTCTGCGATTAAGCATTATGAAGATAGTGGTCTCATATGCTGTCACAAATTACCTGAAGAGTACAGTGCGATTACTACTATATTTATTTATCGTAAAGCGGATTACTTAACCCCCGCATTGGAGAAATTTATTGAAACAATTAAGCAACACCGCGACGATGCAATCTCTCCGTTTTATCGAATGGAAAAGCGGTTGGATCACACTACCGAGTAAATGCAAAAATGGAAGTTCAGGCCTTTCATTGAGAGATAAAACAGCTTGAACTTCTTTTTTGTTATAGAAAAATTCCGTTCGCCTTTAAAAGCAACGTGTAAAATTAGTACAGTTCATTCATGATAAGCTTCGTGTTTTTCACCGAAATCGTCTCAATCACTTTTTAAAGAAAGCCATTTTATTTTCTACAGTAGACTTGTTTGAAAAATGGGCTATTATAAGCTTTTTTTATTTTGTGACTCCTTTTGTGTTTTCACCCTTCTGATTCACTCTTTATTTGTAACGTCTTATTTCATATACAACTTAAGTCTTACTTCAAATTATATCTTAAGCTCATTCCTGACCACGCTTCTTCCATGTAACATAATAGGTAATTGATCTAAGAGAGGAGACACGTTGAATGAAAAAGCTACTATTAATTGCGGCTAGTTTGATTGCACTAGGAGTACTACTCGTAAACTTAGGACCGTTAATACTACTTGCAGTATGTGTATGGCTGCTCTACATTGTTTTTAAGAAATTTTTGCAAAGCGATTCAACGATTGGCAAGATTGGTTGGGTTGCACTAGGGTTACTATTGTTAAGCATCGCCTTGTCGAACATTTATGCTGTTATAGGGTTGGTGGCGCTATATGGATTGTACGTAATTTATACAAGCTGGAAAGGTAATGAAAATGAATTTGAAGGTTTAAAAGGAAAAGACCCTTTTCAGAACTTTGAAAGAGAATGGGCAGACTTAAATAAATAATTAATTGAAGGGGAGATTTTAAATGACAACTCTATTTACTCGAATTAAAGATACACTATCGGCAGATTTGCATAATTTACTGGATAATAAAGAACAGAACGACCCAATTAAAGCATTAAATAACTATTTACGTCAAAGCGAGCTGGAAACAGTAAAGGTTAAAAAACTAGTGGAAAGACAGTATCGATTAAAGGAGGAGTTTTCAAAAGAGTACTTAAAAGCTCAAGATATTGCAGAGAAAAGGCTACGCCAAGCAAATATTGCTGAAAAAGCAAAAGAAGAACAAATGCAAGCATATGCAATGAGAGAGTATGAGGATTATCAGCAGCGTGCCGATCGAATGAAGGCATCTAGGGAAGAAGCGATTACACAGCTGGCGCTTTTGGAAGAAAAATATGAAAAAATGAAATACAAAATAAAAGATATGCGATTAAAAAGAATGGAGTTAATGGGACGCGAGAATATTATTCGGGCAAATGAACAAATGAACCGTGTTATAGAAGAAGCTTCAGACAAGCCGTATTCACGCTTCCATGAGCTAGAGAAATTTATTGAAAATCTTGAAACGAAGGTAAACAATTCATATTATCGTACTACGTTTGATCAAAAAATCGCACAGCTTGAAAGAGAGATGGAAAAATAGATAAACTTGAGAAACTTCTTAAGTTAGCTAAGGCATTGCCTTCATAACGAAGTATATATCAACGAATACAATCGTTAGTCGAATAATCGATACAAAAGGCTGTTCTCCAAAATATAATAGCACTCCAAGTATCTGAATCAAATGATTTGTTCGTGTATGAGTAAAATGTTTGTGGGGGAACAGATGCACGAATTTAACTAGATAATATGTGATCAATTTTACTTCGAACGATATACACATGAATAACACCGTTGATTTTCACTGCAGGTGGATGCTTTCCGCGGGCATGGCTTCAGCCTCCTCGGAAAGCGTAGTGTATATCTACTGCGGATGGTAGGAATCAATACTAATAGTAACGAATACAAAGAGAGGTTTTTTAACTTCTTAAACTAACACCCACAAATACTTGACTCAATCTACAGGTCCTATATAAAACATGATATAATACAGACGCAATCGAAAGCGTCTGTTTTTGCTCATCGGCTTACATAGCTTTACAGATTATAATAAAGGTTACAACGGATATGGTGGGAGGCCCCTTATGTTTAAACGAATTGATACAGATTTAATAAACGCCGTCTTAATTGTTGGGGTTATTCTTTTCGTAGTTGAAATAGTTTTTTTTAACGGAGGCCTAATTTTCACCGCCTTATTCTCTGGGCTCCTCATTTATATCGGCTGGAAAAACTTTATCCAATTATGGGGGAAAGTCTGTTTTTGGATCGGTACGATTACAATTTTATTTAGTATTTTAAATATGATGGCTGTTCGTCTTTTTGTTTTGGTAGGAATTGGATTCGTTGTCATTCATTATTTTAAATCGAAAAATGAAACAGAAAAGCTTACACCAATGCTAGCAGATCCAGAAAATCAAGCAGAAGAGGAAGAAACGATTTATTCTATCGACCCTTTGTTTGACAAACATTTTTTTCGCGATCAAAAAACATCAGACACTCCTTATTCCTGGCGAGATGTTCATATACATGGAGTCTATGGCGACCGTACGATTGATTTGAGTAATACGGTTCTCCCTAATGACACTGCGGTTATATCTATTCGTCATCTCATCGGAAATATAATAATTTACGTTCCATATGAAGTTGAAATTAGTATTCACCATAGCTCTGTGTTTGGAAGGGCTATTATTTTAAATCACGAGCATCGTAAACTATTAAATCAAACTCTTTTTTACCAAACGGGCAATTACAACAATTCCAATCTTCCTCGTGTGAAAATAATTACTTCTCTATTATCAGGTGATATCGAGGTGAAGCGCATATGAAGATAATCATGCGTTATGCTACGGTTGGAATTATTTTCAGTGTTTTAATTGCATTAGTCATGATAAGCATTACATTGCTTGCATTTCCACCAGACGATTGGTCTGTTCTAGTTTCTAGTAAACTGTTTGATATAAATTATATTGTTCTCGTAACAGTTATACCAATAATAATAGGTACTTTTATCGGCATATCCGTTGGCTGGTACTGGCGTCAGCAATTACGTAAAATTGACCGGCAATTAAAGGAGCTCGTAAAAGGACAAGCAATTACGCGTTTATCCGAACAAGATATTGAAATGATAAAAATAAATGAATCAATCGAACATTTACAAGAAAAATGGGGAAAACTGATGCAAATATCACAAAAGCAAGCATCCGAACGTGCGCACGAACGGGAAAAAAGCTTACAAGAGGTTGTCGTCCAAGAACGAAATCGTCTCGCACGTGAATTGCATGACTCGGTTAGTCAGCAGTTGTTCGCTGCATCGATGATGATGTCAGCTATTAATGAAGCGAATTCGACGAAAAATAGTAAAGCAAACGATCAACTAGCGATGGTAGAAAAAATGATTCATCAATCACAGTTAGAGATGCGGGCATTACTTTTGCATTTAAGACCTGCTGCTTTAAAAGGGAAGTCCTTACAAGAAGGCATAACAGAATTACTGGATGAATTGCTAGAAAAGGTTCCAATGAAGGTCGATGCTAAAATTGAAACTTTTGTAATTGATAAGGGCATTGAAGATCATTTGTTTCGGATTACACAGGAGTCGATATCCAACACGCTACGCCATGCGCAAGCTTCGATGCTCCATATTATGTTAATTGAAAGAGATGGATTTATAATTTTTAGAGTAGTCGATAATGGGCTTGGATTTGATATGAAAACGGTACGCACAAGCTCATATGGTTTAGAAAGTATGAAGGAGCGTACATTTGAGATCGGTGGCACATTTAAAGTGATTAGCTTACCAAACCAAGGAACTCGAATAGAGGTTAAAATACCGACGTTAAAAAAAAGCGAGGCTGAAACAGATGATTAAAGTTCTTTTTGCTGATGATCATGAGATGGTGCGAATAGGGGTTTCCGCATACCTTTCTTCACAACCGGATATTGAAGTAATTGCGGAAGCAGATGATGGAGAAGGAGCAATTGAAAAAGCTTTGGTGTTGAAGCCAGATATTATTCTAATGGATTTAGTTATGAAAAAAACAGATGGGATTGAAGCAACAAAACAAATTATTGCACAATGGCCTGAAGCGAAAATCATTATTGTGACGAGTTTTATTGACGATGAGAAAGTATATCCTGCTCTTGAAGCAGGTGCAACAAGCTACATGCTTAAAACTTCAAAAGCGAGTGATATTGCTGAGGCGATACGTGCAACGTATGAAGGGCAATCCATTTTAGAGCCGGAGGTAACTGGAAAAATTATGACTAAAATGCGTTCCCGACAAAAAGTAGCCTTACATCATGATTTAACAGATAGAGAAACGGAAATATTACTATTAATTGCAGAAGGTAAAAGCAATCAAGAAATCGCAGATCAATTATTTATCGCTCAAAAAACAGTAAAAGTGCATGTAAGTAACATATTAAGTAAGCTTGAAGTGAAAGATCGGACACAAGCGGTAATTTATGCATTTCAACATAAATTAATTAACTGAAATAAACTTAATTAATAGTAAAAGTGGTAAGCGAGGAGGGATACGAATGAAACTAAGCATACTTGATCAATCACCTATTCCAAAAGGAAAAACGGCGTATGATGCATTGCGAACTTCTGTCAAATTGGCACAGTTAGGAGAGCGGTATGGGTATACACGCTATTGGATTGCCGAGCACCATGACTTATTTGGACTAGCTTGCCCGAACCCAGATGTTATGTTAGGAATAATTGGTTCGCAAACAACTAACATCCGAATTGGTGCAGGAGCCGTCTTGCTACCTTATTATAAGCCTTTTCGCGTAGCAGAAACATATAACTTGCTTGCAACGATGTTTCCGGATCGTATTGACTTAGGGCTTGGTCGAGCACCAGGCGGTTCTGCCGAAGCTTCATTAGCTTTGGTCGAAAACTATTTGGAGCAGGTTGGTAAATTTCCACAATTGATTGAAGAACTGAAGCAATGGTTACAGCACCGCTATCAAAATGGTAAGGGGACATTATTGCCAACGCCGATTCCAATAGGCCCACCTCAGCTATGGCTTTTAGGAACGAGTGAAAAAAGTGCCGTCTTAGCCGGTGAAAAAGGAATGGCATATGCATTTGGTCATTTTATGTCAGAAAAAAATGGACCTGAAGTAGTTGACAAGTATCGATACATACGTACAAAAAAAGGGGAACAAAAAGATGCCAAAGTAATTGTCGCTGTTACTGTGTTTTGTGCCGCTACTACAGAGCAAGCAAATGAGCTTGCACTTAGCAATATTGCTTGGAGTATAAAACAAGAAACAGGTGGAAGTACAGCAGGTATCCCCGATTTACACGAAGCAAAAGCATATATTAATACACAATCAAATGAGAAGGTCGAAATGATTAAGGAAAAGTACGTAATCGGTAATCCAGCGGAAGTAGAGGAACAACTTCGATCGATTAAAACAGAGTATGATGCAGATGAATTAATGATCGTAACGATTACGCACGATGAACAAATGAAACTTCGTTCGTATCAGCTCATTGCAGAGCGATTGCTCGTATAATGAAATATCTAGGACGCTGCTATTCGCTCATTTTCATAAAATTGACGAACTAGGTTATAAAGCGACAACAATTCATAAAGTACTATTAATTTTGGGTGAACCAACGTTTCTGCATGAATATTGCTAACCGTAATGTCTTCATCTTTTGAGAACAAGTCCAGTACGATTTTCAATTGATGCTCGTGTTCAACTGTTTGAAAGCTTGTGTTCACCTTCATGCTCATTGCCAGTTGATTTACCGCACCTAAAATTTGCTTACTATCTTTTTCAGGAAAGGATATTGCAGCTAATGGCGTATTGAACAAATTCGTAATATGATAGTGCATAAAACGTAAATGCTTTATTTCTTCCTGCATTGCTTTAAATTCCACTTGCTTACTTCCGACAAACGGATGTAATTTAGATTCATCCTGTTGAAATCTAATTAAGGCTTCCGTTCTATGTATTTTTTTATCCAATTCATTTATAAGCTTCGCTACTTGCTCACTATGGCTCAAATTACTTGCCAATTTCTCCTCAAATACCTGCTTAATAGAATTTCCCATTGATTGACAAATTGTGTCGATATTACTCTTAATCTCTTTCATATAGTCGGGTGGTAATATTAGTAGATTTACAAACGTTGACACGAGTAGTCCAATTGTCGTTGTTCCTAATCGAATAAAAAAGGCTAAAAAATAATTGCCGTGAATAACTTCTACCATTGCAACAGCTGTAAGTGTTGCAACAAGCAAGCCGGCATGCAACTTTAGCTTGAAGCATGTGACGATCGTAAACACAGCAGCAAGTGTATACGTAATGGGTGAATTGCCAAAGAGCGCAATAAATATAACTGCATAAGCAGATCCGATCGCAGAAGCTGGAAACCGGATAATTCCTTTTTTAATGGAATCTGAAACGGTTGGTTCTAAAGTAACAATAGCTGTAATAACAGCAAATACCGGAGGCCAATTCAATAAATCACAAAATAATGCGGTTAAAAAGATGGCGACACCAGTTTTAACAACACGAGTGCCAGCAAATGGAAAACGCTTCATAATATCTCCTCTACTTCTACATTATCTTTTCATCGAAAGGGCCATATTTCTCTGTGTAAAAAATAGGATCCTGCGAATCATTTCTTTAATTATAACAATAATCCTTCTATGTTTCATGCTCGCAAGGTAATGTAACAACAAGTTAGATTTAAAATTTAAATTTCCTTAAAAAAGGGTTGCATTTTCAGAATAATTAAACTAAACTGTATTATAACAGATAAGAGAAATTGAAAAGTGTTATATCAAAGGTTGAGGGGAGTGAATGAAATGAGTAATAAAAAGGAAACTTGTATTCAATGCGGAAGTAGCATATCGAGTAAAAGCTATACGTTGGAATGTGCGTATTGCCTTTCTAAAAAAGACGACTAGCAGAATGGGTTTTGTATTATAACAAAGGGTCAGTAATAATGATGCCCTATAACAATTGGAGGGGTGTAAATGATAAAAAGTACACGTGTTAAAGTGTGTAATGACATGTACCCGGATTTTGCAGAAATTTTAAGCGAGGAAGCATGTAGCTTCCTCGAAAAACTCCACTATAAATTTAACGACCGTAGAGAGAGTTTATTAGCTTTACGGAAGCGTACACAGGAACAGTTGAATAAAGGGGAGACACTTCAGTTTTTGCCACATACGGAACAAATTAGAAAAGAGAATTGGACGATTGATCCACTTCCAGAAGACTTAAAAGATAGACGCGTGGAAATAACAGGACCTGTCGATCGAAAAATGATTATTAATGCGTTGAACAGTGGTGCAAAGTGTTATATGGCGTGCTTTGAAGATGCGAGTGCCCCGTCTTGGGAAAATATGATGAACGGTCAACTAAATCTTCGTGACGCGATTCGAAGAACGATTGATTTTACCGCAGCGAATGGAAAGGATTATAAGCTTGGGCAAGACACTGCTGTATTAATCGTTCGACCACGAGGCTGGCATTTGAATGAACAAAATATTCAAATCAATGAACAGGCGATGTCAGGGAGCTTAGTTGATTTCGGTTTGTACTTTTATCATAATGCAAAAGCTTTATTAAATCGTGGAACAGGGCCATATTTTTATTTGCCGAAACTCGAAAACCATTTGGAGGCCCGCTTATGGAATGAAGTGTTTATATTTGCTCAAGACGAGCTAGGAATACCTCAAGGTACAATAAAAGCAACGGTCTTAATAGAAACAATTACTGCGGCATTTGAAATGGATGAAATATTATACGAACTTAAGCATCATTCAGCTGGTCTAAATTGTGGTAGATGGGACTATATTTTTAGTTTCATTAAAAAGTTTCAACGAGATGAACGAGTTCTCTTTCCTGATCGATCCCTTGTTACGATGGAAGTACCATTTATGCGTGCGTATACACAGCTAGCGATTCAAACGTGCCACCGTCGAAATGCTCCAGCAATTGGCGGGATGGCTGCACAAATTCCAGTTAAAAATGATAACAAAGCAAACGAAATTGCATTTCAAAGGGTACGTGAAGATAAGGAAAGAGAGTGTAAGGACGGCCACGATGGAACATGGGTTGCCCATCCTGGAATGGTACAGCTCGTAAAAGAGATATTTGATCAAGGAATGCCAATGCCGAATCAAATAGACAACAAGCTGGACGATGTTTGTGTAACAGCTGAAGATTTGTTGCAAGTACCAAGTGGAGAAATTACTGAATCAGGCTTGCGGACGAATATAAAGGTAGGCATCATTTATCTTGCTTCTTGGCTGCAAGGCAGGGGGGCAGTTCCTATAAATAATTTAATGGAAGATGCTGCTACTGCTGAAATATCGCGCGCCCAAATTTGGCAATGGATTCGTCATCCTGAAGGAAAATTAACGGATGGACGTAATATTACGTTCGAATTGGTCGATCAGCTTACGGAAGAGGAATTAAAGAAAATAGAAAGTGAATTTGGTACTGACATATTTGCAAGTAGTCAATTTATTGAAGCTTCAACTATTTTGAATAAGTTGATAAAACAGACTACATTTGAAGAGTTTTTAACGATCCCGGCTTATGACCACTTAATAAAAGGAGAGAATTCTAAATGAAAGTAGACCGAATTGAACAATTAAAGGCACAATGGCAAGCAGACGAGCGCTGGGTAGGTATTGAACGGATATATACTGCAGAAGAGGTTATTCGATTGCGAGGTTCCATCGATATTACGTACACATTGGCGGAAAATGGTGCTTGTAAACTATGGGATTACTTGAAAAGAGATTCGTATATTAACGCATTAGGTGCATTGACAGGGAATCAAGCAGTACAACAGGTAAAAGCTGGATTAAAAGCAATTTATTTAAGTGGGTGGCAAGTAGCTGCGGATGCGAATTTGGCTGGACAAATGTACCCGGATCAAAGCTTATATCCTGCAAATAGCGTACCAAATGTTGTCAAACGGATAAACCAAGCACTACAGCGAGCGGATCAGATTTATTATGCAGAAGGCAATGAAGAAATCGATTGGTTTCAACCTATTATTGCGGATGCAGAAGCAGGCTTTGGTGGTCAGCTCAACGTTTTTGAATTAATGAAAGGAATGATTGAAGCAGGAGCAGCAGGAGTGCATTTTGAAGATCAGTTAGCATCTGAAAAGAAATGTGGCCATTTAGGTGGAAAAGTATTACTTCCGACAAAAACGGCGATTCGTAATTTAATTGCAGCCCGTTTCGCGGCAGATGTAATGGGAACATCAACAATTATTATTGCACGTACTGATGCATTTGCAGCAGATTTAATTACGAGTGATATTGATCCGATCGATGTGCCATTTATTACTGGAGAACGAACGCAAGAAGGGTTTTACCGTACAAATGCAGGATTGGAGCAGGCAATTGCTCGTGGGCTGTCCTATGCACCTTATGCCGATTTACTATGGTGTGAAACTGCAGAGCCAAATATTGAGGAGGCGGCTAAATTTGCGCAGGCAATTCACGAAAAATATCCAAATAAAATGCTAGCGTATAATTGTTCGCCATCGTTTAATTGGAAGCAAAAGCTATCTGAGCAAGAAATCGCTCATTTCCAACAAGAGTTGAGTAAAATGGGCTATAAATTCCAATTTGTAACATTAGCAGGATTCCACGCTTTGAATCATAGTATGTTTGAGCTAGCAAGAGCTTACAAACAAGAAGGAATGGCAGCATATTCAGCTTTACAGCAGGAAGAATTTAACAGTGAACAGTATGGGTATAGTGCTACACGGCACCAACGGGAGGTTGGTACAGGGTATTTTGACGAAGTAGCACAAGTTATTGCAGGTGGAACATCTTCAACGACAGCTTTAAAAGGTTCAACAGAAGAAGCCCAGTTCGCTAACTAAGCTGTTAATCAACGTGAAAAACCTTTCCAAGGCAGTTAAAGAGCTTTTGGAAGGTTTTTTCACGTTATAATTTGTATGTACTCTGCTCTTCTACGTAGTAACTTCCCTTCATTCTTTTACATAGGAGATGAATAGAAGCATAGTTCGGACTTTCTGAATCTTATCTTTTCGATCGTTCCCCTTTGTCTATAGCTGCATAAGTAAGAGGAAATGGAATTTTATTTATTGCATTCCATTTATTAATCATAGAGAATTCATTCCAATTGATACAAACGAATGATTGAGTCAAGTATTTGTGGGTGTTATTTTAAGAAGTTAAAAAACCTCTCTTTGTATTCGTTAATTTTAGTATTGCTTCCTACCGACCGCAGTAGATATACACTACGCTTTCCGAGGAGGCTGAAGCCGTGCCCGCGGAAAGCATCCACCTGCAGAAAAAATCAACGGTGTTATTCATGTGTATATCGTTCGAAGTAAAATTGATCACATATTATCTAGTTAGATTAGTACATCTGTTCCCCCACAAACATTTTACTCATA
Source organism: Virgibacillus sp. W0430 (assembly GCF_051846935.1). Classification (NCBI taxonomy): domain Bacteria; kingdom Bacillati; phylum Bacillota; class Bacilli; order Caryophanales; family Bacillaceae; genus Virgibacillus; species Virgibacillus sp. W0430. Next base: position 77,169 of record NZ_JBPYCS010000005.1, on the reverse strand, counting down.
CCAAACGAATGCAAAAAATAGAAAAAAATGTAAAAAAAGAAGAGAATAAGTCCTATTTGAAATATAATTGTAACATTACTAAAATATGTGTGTCATTTTTAGATGTTATACTTCATATATTGAAATTTTAATAGAAATACATACGTTAATAGAAATACATAATAAACTAGAAAATGAGCGAGTTTAACATAAACAGAGAACGTTAGTTGAAAAAGGGGCGCGAGAAAATGAAAAAAACGGTTGTAGCCATCGCTACTGTAGCAGTAGTAGGACTTAGTAATGTATTTTTTACAGATTCTATTGATGCAGCAAGCAATTTACAGGAAATTAAAGACGAACGATCGGACATTAAAAAGAACTTATCCGATGCAGAAGCAAAAATTGCGGACGTACTTATTGATTTGAAAGAAATTAATGAGGAAATTAAACAAGTAGAAGCATCTCTTAAAGCGAATCAGGAAGCTACTAAAGAAGTACAGGCGGAAATGGACGAGCTGAATGATGAAATCGCTGAGTTAGAGGCAGCTATCGAAGAACGTTTTAATATTTTAAAAGAACGTGCGAAGTCGTATCAAAGAAACGGTGGCAACATCGCTTATTTAGACGTTATTTTAGGTTCAAGCAGCTTCGGAGAGTTTATTAGTCGTGTAAATGCTGTAACAAAAATAACGGATTCAGATGCGGAGTTAATTGAGCAACAAGAGGAAGATAAAGCTAAAGTAGAAGAGAAGCTTTCCGAATTAAATGAATTAAAAGAAGAGTTATTAGAAATGGAACAGTTAATTCTTGAACAAAAAGAGGCAAATGAGCAAAAGAAGAAAGAGTTGCAAGCGAAAGAAAATGAATTAAAGGAATTAAAGTCTAAGCTCCAAGTAAAGGATAAAAAGCTAGCTGCTTTAGAAGCAGATATATACGCTAGCATGCAGCCTGCTTCGAGCACTACTGCTTCAGCACAAAGTGCAAGCAATGGAAAAAGTGGTGGCGCAGCCGTAACAGGTGGTGGAGTTCTTGGATGGCCGACAAAAGGTGGCTACATATCAAGCCATATGGGACCACGTGGAGGTAGAATGCATAAAGGAATGGACATTGCTCGTACGGATCGTAGTACAAGCCCTCCAATTTATGCTGCTGATGGTGGAACGGTTGTTTCAGCAGGTTATTCTGGAGCATATGGAAATAAAGTTGTCATAAACCACAACAACGGTATGCAGACCGTTTATGCTCATTTAGCTTCATTAAATGTAAGTGCGGGCCAAAATGTTTCTAGAGGAACGAAGCTTGGAATTATGGGAAGAACCGGAAGATCAACAGGTATTCATTTACACTTTGAAGTATATGTGAATGGTAAATTGCAAAATCCAGCTAAATATTTTTAGATAAGTGAATTTGATAAATTGCTTTGTAAAATCCGAACGATGAGTGTGTACACACTCATCGTTCGGATTTTTTATGTCCGTAATCCTTATCGACGTTCTATAGTAAATAACGATGGTGAAAAAATCGGTATAAAATATTTGACCAACATACTATAACAAAATCCCCTTATTCCTCTGATTCCTAGTTACATAAACATTAAACTGAAAATTCAAATTTGAAACATAATTGTAACAATATTAAAATGCGATTGTTACCTTTGCATGGTATTCTATCATTGAATCGGCTTTTAATAGATTTAATAAAAGAATATGAGCTGCACTGCAATCACCAGCTAGAAAGGTGATATACATATATTCAGAATTGCTGTGTAGATATGGGAAGCGAGGAATGAAAATTGAATTATTTGTGGATTAAGACTACTACGATTATCGTCGTACTTTCTTCTTTTGCATTATTCATCACTCCTGTTCACGCCGAACCAGACTTAGACAGCATAAAGAAGGACCGTTCAAAAATAAAGGAAGATGTAGAAGAAGCAGAAGCAGAAATTGAAGCTGTATTATTGGAAATAAAACGAATGAATGAGGAAGCTATCAGATTGGAGGCAGCGTTGGTAGAAAACAAACGTGCCTTGGAATCCGCAAAAGAGAAAATAATTCAACTTGAAGAGGAAGGTAGACGGTTTGAAGCAGAAATTGAGGAGATAGAGAAAAAGATAGAAGTGCGTAGTGAAATATTAAAAAAACGTATTTCTTCTCTTCAAAAAAATGGCGGAAATCTTTCTTATTTAGACGTTGTGCTTGGTTCGAAGGATTTCGGAGAATTTATAAGCCGCTTATCTGCAGTTACTAAAATAACAACGTCAGACAGGCAATTAATTGAAAAGCAAGAAACAGATAAAGCAATAGTGGAAGAAAAACGGCTGGACGTAAAACAAAACCTTTCCGAACAAAAGGAGTTAGAAACCGAGCTGAATGGGATGCTCGCTTTAATTAAAGAGCAACAAATAAAAACGAAACAAAATAAAACGAATTTAGAAGCTAAAGAGCAAAGATTGCGAAGCCTAAAAAGCGAGTTAACAAGTGAAGATCATCGATTAGCAGTATTGGAAGCGCAAATTAGAAATGACATTTCTGGATATAATCCAGCAGAACCACCAAAAGCAAACAAAACGAATAGCGCTCCTGCCCCTGTTCGTTCTAACACGGGCATTGGGAGCAAAACAACTGCCATTCAAGCAGGGTATCAATATATCGGAACTCCATATCGTTGGGCAGGCAAATCTCCATCTGGATTTGATTGTTCTGGCTTTGTATCATGGGCGTATGGACAAGCAGGCTATTCTTTGCCATCGAGTACTGCAGGTCTTAGTAGCACAGGCAGTAAAGTGTCCTATAACGAAATCCAACCGGGCGATCTAGTATTTTTCGATACGTATAAAAAAAATGGGCATGTCGGGATTTACGTTGGGGGCGGAAGTTTTATCGGTTCACAAAATTCAACAGGACTTGCTGTAGCGAGTATGAATTCAACCTATTGGAAAAAAACATTTAAAGGACACGTACGACGAATTAACTAAATATATTTTAAATATACAAATTGTGCAAAACGTGCTAATACTACGTAACAAAAAATAGTTTCGATCGTTGAATTAAGAAGACGATCGAAACTTTATTGTTTTTACAACCAATCGTAGCTTTCAGGCTTTGCAAAAAAATCCATCTGAACAGCTGCCTTCTCAGAGTTTGAATAAAAGACCTGCGGTAATATGACTAGATAAAAATAATTAGTTACATCGTTATCAAAATCAAGTACAAATGAAAGGCGGATCAGTAACGCCTGTATATATTATACGAGCAGTACATCCAATGAAAGATAGATCTTCGATGCACCGTTTATAAACTGTTTTTAGCTTTTTCGATTATTCGTATGTATTTCGGGTAAATTACATTATAGGAATCCAGTTTTAATAGAAAGAGCTGTAAAAAGACGGTGTTCATTATCGAGCTTTTTCAGCTGCGTGTAATGGTGAACCAAGTAGAAAGGTACAAGGTATAGAAATCTTGCCTGTACCGATCGTGTAAATCTAAATTGAAACGGGAAACGAATTCGGTAAAGGGTAAGAATAGGAGGTGATTTCCTCTTCTTTCATGTAGGGGAATATCATGATTCTTTTTAAATTGATAATGGTTTGTATCCTTATTTTTTTGACTGCTTTTTTTGTTGCTGCAGAATTTGCAATTGTTAAAACACGTTCTACACGAATTGAACATTTATTGGAAACAGGGAATAAAAAAGCTGCAGATGTTAAAAAAATACTTAATAACTTGGACGGCTATTTATCTGCGTGTCAGTTAGGTATTACTGTAACAGCATTAGGATTAGGATGGCTTGGTGAGCCAACAGTTGGTCGTCTCGTCCATCCATTATTCGAAAAGATAAATATCGGGGCTGCAATAACACCAATTCTTTCAATTACTACGGCATTTTTCTTAATTACATTTTTACACGTAGTAGTTGGTGAACTTGCCCCTAAAACAATTGCTATACAAAGGGCAGAAGCAATCTCGTTACTTTTAGCGAAGCCACTTATTTTATTTTATAAAATTATGTACCCGTTTATATGGCTATTAAATGGTTCTGCACGATTGTTTATTCGTCTGTTTGGTTTTCGACCTGTTAAAGAGCATGAAGTTGCTCATTCAGAGGAAGAGGTACGTTTAATTTTATCCGAAAGCTACAAAAGTGGAGAAATTAATCAATCGGAAATGATGTATGTAAATAATATCTTTGATTTCGATGATCGTCTAACAAAAGAAATTATGATTCCTCGAACAGAAATGGTTTGTTTTTTCGTAGAGGATTCTTGGGAGGAAAATATTGAAGTTGTTCGAAAAGATCAATTTACTAGATATCCAGTTGCCGATGGGGACAAGGACCATATTATTGGTTTAGTAAACATTAAAAACATTTTAACCGAGCATTTCTCGAAAGATGAACAATCGATTCGTCCGTTTATTCGTCCGATTATGTATGTAACTGAAGCTACACCAATTAAGCAAGTATTATTAAAGATGCAGAAGGAACGGCTCCATATGGCAATTGTAATTGATGAATATGGAGGAACTGCTGGTTTAGTAACGGTTGAAGATATTTTAGAAGAAATCGTTGGAGAGATACAAGATGAATTTGATGACAATGAGCTGCCTATGATTGAGCAGTTGGAAAATAACGAGCTTATTATTGATGGCAAAGTATTGCTAGATGAAATAAATGAGTTGTTAAATATTCAATTAAATACAGAAGAAGTAGATACAATTGGCGGCTGGATTATTACGAATAATCTTGATGCATCAATAGGTACTAGAATCGAGTATAGCGGATATGCATTTGTAGTAGAAGATATGGACGGGCACCAAATTAAAAAAGTAAAAGTAATTAAAAAATGAACGAATTCATTAAACTAACCAATTCAATACAGCCATCCGTTTAGTAATTAAGAAATTAATTTAATGTTTCGTTCGCTTTATAATCGGAAACAGAATAATATGGACAAAGATTTTTTAAGGAGTGTTTAACGGATGGAAATTAGTAAAGCTCTAAAAGAATTAGAAAACGTAAATCAAAAAGATTCAAATCATAAACTATTTACAATGTATTTAAATACAGATCCGTCTGATCCAGAGCAGCAAGGTGAAAAATGGAAAATAAACTTAAAAAATGCCTTTCGTAACTTTGAATCGTACGTATCTAAAACTGCAAATGAGCAAGAATTGAAGTCGTTTAAACGTTTAAAGGAAAAAGTGAATCATTTTGTCCGAGAAAATGAGCAAAATTTACGTAGAGGTATTATTTTGTTTGCTACAGCAGATGAAACAATCTGGTTTGCCGAACTTGTTCAAATGCGCGTAACGACTGAAATGTATTGGCAGGACACACCTGCAACGGATCAGTTAAAACAACTCGAAGAAGCATTTCCTTATACAGGTGTTGTGCTCGTTCAAAAGGATCAAGTGAAGGTAATGGAAACACATTTAAACGAAGTTCAAGAAAAATATTATTACGAATTAGATGTAGAAACGGACGATTGGAGAGAAAAAGCTGGTCCTCAACCATCCCATGTACCGAAAGGGCAAGGGACAGCAAATGTTCAAGTAGATAATTTTAAAGAACGGTATAAAGCAAATCAACATCGCTGGTACAAAAGTATTGCTAAGAAAGTTGATAAGCTAGCAAAAAATAAACAATGGGAAAAAACCTATGTAATTGGTGAAAGTGATTATTCAAGTGAAATGAAAAAACAAATGGATATAAAAATCAATAAAATAATACAGAAAAACATGCTGGATCATAAAGAGGATGAAATATTAAAAGAAATAGCTGGATAACAAGAAAGGGGCGTGGATGATTTGTTCACACATCCAAGCCCCAGATGATTACAAAATAAGCACAAGTGAAACGAATCCGATAGATACTCCAATTGAGCTTACAATATATGCGATTGCTCGTACATAATTTCTGTCATGAATGAGTTGAATTGCTTCATAACTAAAAGTAGAGAAAGTCGTGTAGGCACCACAAAAACCGATGCCGAAAAGCAGCCATAATTCTTCGTTTATTAATTGCTCGATATATAAACGAACACATATGGCAAGGACAGCAGACCCGCTAACATTTGCAATCCAAGTTCCAATATATGATTTATACGTAACCGTTGAAAGATAACTACGTAAAATACTGCCTATAAATCCACCACATGCAACGAACAAAAAATTCATATTATACCCTACTTTTCTTTCCGCACATACTGCCTACATAAGCCATGCCAAGCCCACCAAATATGCTGATAAACACGTAGCACATTGCTAGAACGATGTTTTGCGACCATAATTCAAATGTTTCAATAGTAACGGTTGAGAAGGTAGTAAATGATCCAATTATACCGACCGTAATAAATCGATAAAACAGATTAGAAGCTTGTTCCTTCTTTATACGTTTATTGTTAAATAAGAAACCGAGCAAAAAACAGCCAGTCACGTTGACGAATAATGTTGCAACGGGAAAATAGCTGTATCGTTCTTCAAACAGGAGAGATACGCTATACCTTAGCAAAGAACCAATTATTCCTCCTGCACCAATCGCTGCATAATATTTACCGCTGCTTCCTATGAAGCGTTTTGGCATACTGGACACAACCCATACACTTCAAATTTATGTCCAATTACTTGGAAATTCTTCAACAAAGCTTCTACCTCATCCATCGGGCAAATGTCTAGCTTTTTCGTTTTACCACAATCATTACATATAAAGTGATGATGGTGATGGTCGCCACACTTCATTCGAAAGTGTTTTTCTCCCTTTAATTCCGTACCTTCCAAAATCCCCAATTCATGATAAAGGTGTAGATTGCGATAAACGGTATCAAAGCTAATGCCTTCATATCGGGATTCCATGAAATCATTGAGCTCTTTTGCTGTTCGATATCCGTCCGCATTTGCAAAAAAATCTAAAATATCTTTTCGTCGTTTTGTTGTTTTGTAGCCGTTCTTATTTAAAAGGAATATAGCCTCTTTTTTATTCACTTAACTTCTTCCTTTCTTTTAAACTGAAAGTTGTACGGTTTACAAGAATTGATAAAAGTAAAATGAGTATAGCGATCATTACGATTGTGCCGCCAGGGGGGATACTTAAATAGTAACCACTTACAAGACCAATAATAACGGCAAGTTCACCGAACGCAATCGATAAAACAATTAATTGTTTAAAGCTTTTTGCATAGCGCATCGCTGCTGCTACTGGTAATGTCATTAGTGCAGAGACGAGCAAAACACCAACTATTCTTATAGACGCAGCAATTACAAGTGCTGTTAATATAATAAAGATAAAGTGAATTCGTTTGGAATGAATTCCCGATACAATTGCATGCTCTTCATCAAAAGAAAGTGTTACAAGCTCTTTATAAAACAATCCTACCACGAGTAAAATAAATATGGAAATACCTAAGATCGTTAATAAATCATTCAAGCTAACGGCTGAAACAGAGCCAAATAAATAATTAAATAGATCGGTATTAAATCCATTAGCTAATGAAATGAAAATAACACTCATCCCGACCCCGCCGGTTAATATGATAGGTATGCCGAGTTCTTGATAAGACTTATATACGGTGCGTAGTTTTTCAATTAGCAAAGCACCAACTACTGAGAAAGCCATGCCACTATACAGTGGTGTTATAAAGGAAACAACTATTAGCTTTTCGAGAAAAAGTCCAAATGCAATACCAGATAACGTAACATGAGAAAGTGCATCCGCTAATAACGATAAACGCCTGACAACGAGAAAAGTGCCGAGCAGCGGTGCGATTACTCCAATTAATAGACCTGTTAAAAATGTATTTCTTAAAAAATCATAAGCAATAAAATCAGCTAGCATTGTAGCTCCCCCAACTTTAATGATCGTGAATAACAATCTGTACAGGATGACCATAAATTTTTGATAATTCGTGCTCAGACAAGGAAGTATATTCGGTAGATTTACCGTGGAAATGTAATGTTCTGTTTAGACAGATAACATCGGTAACATACTTTGTCATTGCTCCGGTATCATGGGATACGAGTAACAAAGTAAGATTGTTTTCCTTGTTAAGCCGATTGAGCAATTCATAAAAACGATTTACATTTTCATAATCGACACCAACGGTCGGTTCGTCTAAAATTAGCAACTCTGGGTCACTAACTAATGAACGAGCGATAAAAACCCGCTGCTGTTGTCCGCCAGATAGCTGTCCAATACTTTGATGCGCAAATGCTTCCATCCCAACTAGCTGTAAGGTGTGCATTACTTTTTCTTTATCCTTTTTCGAAAAAAATTTAAAGTAACCAATTTTTGCCGTTAATCCCATTGCTACTACTTCGAATACAGTAGCAGGAAATCCTTTATTAAAGCTATTTGCCTTTTGCGATACAAAACCAATTCGATTCCAATCTTTAAACGTGTCAATCGACTGATTCAAAATAGAGATATTACCACGATCGGGTTTAAGTAAACCTAATATAATTTTTATTAAAGTAGTTTTACCACCACCGTTTGGGCCGACTAACCCCATAAAAATGCCACGTTTAATGTTTAAATTAATATCTGTTAAAACTTCTTTATTTTCATAAGAGAAATGAACGTTCTTTAAAGAAATAACAGAATCACCCATGTTTACACCTCAATTTTATTGTGTCGCTTGATCGAGCACATCAAGATTTTCTCGCATTATAGAAAGATAATCGTAATGATTTTGTATATCTTGTTCGGTTCGAACTTCTAAATTATGAATATACAAAGGCTCTGCTTGAATATACTCTTGGATTATTTTCGTAACCTTATCCGATCCTGTTTGCTCAAATATAACATAATTTAAATTGTTTTCTTTTGCCTTTTTTGCTATTTTAGTTAGGTCCTTTTGTGATGGCTCATCTCCTGAGGTTAAGCCATGAACTGCAATTTGATTAATACCATACCGCTCCTCCCAATACCCGTAGGCAGCATGTGCAACAATAATATCTTTATTTATTTTTTGTTCAAGCGTTAATTTAAAGTCGCCATCAAGGGTATGCAGTTTTTGCTCGAGCTCAACAAAGTTTTCTGTGAAAATTTGCTCATGCTCAGGGCTTAATTGAATGAGCTCTTGTTTTACAATTTCACTTAGTTTAATCATGCGAAGTGGATCGAGCCAAATATGCGGATCCTGTCCGTCATGTTCATGATCGTCCCCATCATTCTCATCATGATGGGAATGTTCTTGCTCAGAAAATAATGCTTCATGGTTAGCTAACTCAACAAAAACAATATTTTGTTTGTCTAAAGCCTCTGCTGCCGTACTCGTAAAGCTTTCCATGCCAGCGCCGAGAAAAATAAACATATTGGCATTTGCCATGTCGGTAATTTCCTTTGATGTTGGCTCAAACGTATGGGCATCCACACCGGGAGGATAGACGGATTTAACTGTCGCAACTTCACCAGCAATTTGTTCGACTGCATATTGAATTGGGTAAATCGACGTATAAATTGTTAATGTAGAATCGTTTTCATCGTTCGTTTGAACTGTATTTGTACACCCAGCAATGGTAAAAATCAAACTAATTAAAAAGAATAAAGACCATCTTTGCTTACGTATCATGTTTGCCTCCTGAATCAATAATGTAGCTTAATTATATCGAAATCATTACGATTTGTAAATTGGAAAGGAATCGTATAACTAGGTAATTGTATGTACGTAGTCATTTACCTATAAACAGTGCACCTCCTATTTGCACACTAGAGACAGAACAATGTGTTTTTCATGAAAAGTTCGCCACCTTTTATTGCGAAAAGTCAGAATATAATTTATTATAAGTATATAAAGGTTTAATAATGTTTAATGTTTACTTTATCGTTATAAAATGAATGAATGTTCATTCAAAAAAGACAGGAGGGTATTCGTTGGTTGCAAACATAAAGCGTGCTGCTGTGCTAGGCAGCGGTGTTATGGGTTCTCAGATTGCCGCACATCTAGTCAATGCAGGTATACCTACACTTATGCTCGACCGTACTCCAACTGCATTAAACGAAATTGAAAAAAGAAAAGGGTTAACATTAAATGATCCAGAGGTTCGGAATCGAATTGTAAATATGGGGCAGCAAGTATTGTTAAAACAAAAGCCAGCTCCACTAACAACAACACGTAATTTGGAATTATTAACAGTTGGAAACTTTACAGACGATATGAGCAAATTGGGACAGATTGATTGGATTATCGAGGTCGTCGTTGAAAACTTAGAAGTTAAGAAAAGTGTGCTTCAGCAAGTTGACGAACACCGAAAGGAAGGTGCTATTGTTTCGACGAATACGTCAGGAGTATCCGTTGAGGCAATGATTGCAGACTGTTCGGCATCATTAAAACGGCATTTTTTAGGTACACACTTCTTTAACCCACCAAGATATTTAAAGCTATTAGAAATAATACCTACAAAAGATACAAAACCAGACTTGATTACCTTCATGAAGGAATTTGCTGAAAATAGATTAGGTAAAGGGGTTGTTGAAGCAAAGGATACGCCAAACTTTATCGCTAATCGAATCGGGACGTATGGTCTGCTTGTAACTGTAAAAGAAATGATAAAAGGAAATTATTCGATAGGAGAAGTAGATTCGATAACCGGTCGACTTATCGGAAGACCGAAAAGTGCTACATTTCACACGTTGGACGTAGTTGGTCTCGATACGTTTATTCATGTAGCAGCGAATGTGTATAGCCAAGTTGAAGGTAAAGAAAAAGAAATTTTCGAAGTGCCTTCATTTATGAACACAATGCTGGAAAAGGGTTGGATTGGTTCCAAAAGTGGTCAAGGATTTTATAGGAAGAAAAAAACCGATAAAGGCAGTACTATTTATGAATTAAATCCAACTACAATGGATTATGAAGAAAGAAGAAAACTGCGTACGAGTGCAATAGAAAGAGCTAAAGCAGAAAAAAAGACAGAACGAAAGCTTAAGGCGCTTATATATGCCTCGGATGACCGAGCTGGTGATTTTATTTGGGCGACAGTAAAACCTGTTCTTCTTTACTCTGCACAGCTCCTTGGGGAGATAGCAGATGACCTTGTTTCTATCGATAAAGCAATGAAGTGGGGTTTTGGTTGGGATTTAGGCCCTTTTGAAATATGGGATGCAATAGGTGTTCGTGATTCGGTTGAGCGAATGGAGCAAGAAGGGGAGGAAATTCCGGATTGGATTCATCAATTTCTGAAGGACGGCAATACGACCTTTTATAAAACAGAAAATAATTCGCCGTATTATTTTCATCATGGGACGTACAAGCGACAATTATTTAATAAGAAAGAAATTCACATAAAACGTCTAAAAAAAGAAAGGAAAGTTATTAAGCAAAATGCTGGTGCTAGCTTAATCGATAGTGGCGATGGCGTTGCTTTACTCGAGTTTCACTCTCCTAATAATGCAATTGGACTTGATGTCATTCAGATGGTTAACGTTGCGCTTGAAGAAGCGAATAAAAATTTTGAAGGTCTTGTAATTGGCAACCAAGGGAGTAACTTTTGTGTGGGAGCAAACATTGCGCTTCTATTAATGGAAGCACAGGATGATAATTTCTTTGAATTAGAAATGGTCGTGCGACAGTTTCAAAAAATGGCGATGAACATTAAATATTCGGAAAAGCCAGTTGTTGCAGCTCCGTTTGGGATGACGCTTGGCGGTGGCGCTGAAGTATCTTTACCAGCAACGTCTATTCAAGCATCCGTTGAAACGTATATCGGGCTTGTAGAATTTGGCGTTGGGCTTATCCCAGGTGGTGGAGGAACGAAGGAGCTTTATTTAAAAACATTACGTAACATGCCGACAGATGTAGCGTATGATCGGATGAAAATCGCAAATTCTGTTTTTGAAAAAATAGCAATGGCAAAAGTTTCAACTTCGGCAGCTGAAGGTGCTGAATTAGGATATTTAGGGCCGGCGGATCGTATAAGTATGAACCCTGCTCATCTTTTATATGAAGCAAAGCAAAAAGTATTGGCATTGGCACAAGCAGGCTATAAGCCATTAATTAGAGATAAGATTCCAATCGTTGGGGATGCAGGCTATGCAGCGATGCTATTAGGAGCAAAAACGTTGCATTATGGAGGCTATGCTTCTGAACATGACCTTAAAATTGCTGAAAAGCTTGCATACGTGTTGTCGGGTGGCCGTCTTAAAGAGGGAACATACATTGACGAACAAGTTATGCTCGACTTAGAAAGAGAAGCGTTTTTAAGTTTAATTGGCGAACCGAAAACACAAGCACGGATGCAACATATGCTTTTGAAAGGGAAACCATTAAGAAACTAATAGAAAAGGAGGAGTCGTTTTGAAGGAGGCAGTCATTGTAGCGGGAGCAAGGACACCTGTTGGCAAAGCAAATAGAGGGTCACTGGCGAACACGAGACCGGATGATTTAGCAGCTGTAACGATCCGAGAAACGTTACAGCGGGCTGGAAATTATAAAGGAAAGATTGATGACGTCATTATCGGATGTGCGATGCCCGAAGCAGAACAAGGGATGAACATGGCACGAAATATTGCCGGTCTTGCAGGTTTGGCAAATGATGTTCCGGGAGTAACAGTAAACCGGTATTGTTCATCAGGTCTGCAAACGATCGCATATGGAGCAGAAAGGATTATGCTCGGTGCCAGTGATGTAATTATCGCTGGAGGTACGGAATCGATGAGTTTAATTCCAATGGGAGGACACGTCATTAAACCAAATCCGAAACTCGTCCAAGATGCGCCAGGCTATTATATGACAATGGGGCACACAGCAGAGGAGGTAGCGAATCGCTTTTCTATTTCACGTTCAGACCAAGACAGCTTTGCGGCAACAAGTCACCATCGAGCAGCAAAAGCAATTGAAGATGGGAAGTTCACGGATGAAATTGTACCTGTTGAAGTGATGGAACGAAACGTTGGTGAAAACAATAAAATCGAGGAGCAATCGTTTCTCTTCGATGTAGATGAAGGGGTGCGCCCTAATACAACTAAGGAAATCTTAGCAACACTGCGGCCGGCTTTCTCCGTTTCAGGAACAGTTACAGCTGGAAATTCCTCGCAAATGAGTGACGGAGCTGCTTCTGTACTTATTATGAATCGAGAAAAAGCAGAGGCTGAGGGCTTGGAGCCGATCGTAAAGTATCGTTCATTTGCTGTTGCGGGAGTAGAACCAGAAATTATGGGTGTTGGTCCAGTCGAAGCAATACCAAAGGCGCTACAGCTTGCAAGGTTAGAACTATCCGACATCGGTCTTTTTGAATTAAATGAAGCCTTTGCCGCCCAAGCAGTACGTGTCATACAAGCTCTAAATTTAGATCCGAATATTGTGAACGTAAATGGAGGTGCAATTGCTCTTGGACATCCACTAGGCTGTACAGGGACAAAATTGTCGTTAACCTTAATTAATGAAATGAAGAGACGGCAAATCCAATATGGGGTAGTTACGATGTGCATTGGCGGTGGAATGGGCGCTGCGGGTGTATTTGAGCTTGTTTAAATATAGAATGCCTCATTCGTTTATAGTCGAATTGTTAACGTTTTATTAAATTCAGTGGAAAGGGCTGATGAAAATGAGCGGGACAACAGAAAAGATGTTTCAAGGTGGGGCTTTTTTAATTGAGGAAATGGATGCATCCGATGTAATAACACCGGAAGATTTTACAGAAGAGCATCGGATGATTGCGAAAACAACGGAAGATTTTATTGTAGGGGACGTTTTACCTAAATTAGAGGAAATAGAAAATCATCAGTTTAGCCATTCGGTTACACTCATAAAAAAAGCAGGAGAACTAGGCTTGCTTAGCGCGGATATTCCAGAAAAATACGGTGGGTTGGAATTAGATACAATTAGCTCTTCGTTAATTACGGAAAAATTTTCGAGAGCAGGTGCTTTCTCTTTAACATATGGGGCGCATGTTGGAATCGGTTCATTACCAATTGTATTCTTTGGTAATGAAGCTCAGAAAGAAAAGTATTTGCCGAAATTAGCTACAGGAGAGCTCATTGCCGCATATGCATTAACCGAACCGTCATCCGGGTCTGATGCATTAGGCGCAAAAACAACTGCAATATTAAATGAAGCAGGCACACATTATGTTTTGAACGGAGAAAAGCAGTGGATAACGAATGCAGCATTTGCGGATGTATTTATTGTTTATGCAAAAATTGATGGCGAACATTTTACAGCCTTTATCGTTGACCGTGATTTTCCAGGTGTTACAACCGGTCCAGAAGAGAAGAAGATGGGAATTAAAGGATCTTCCACGCGCACGCTTGTCCTTGAAGATGCACAAGTACCTGTGGAAAATGTGTTAGGTGAAAAGGGACGCGGGCATATTATTGCCTTTAACATATTAAATGTCGGTCGCTATAAGTTAGCGATTGGCAGTGTTGGAGGAGCAAAACGTGCATTAGAATTGGCTGCTACTTATGCAAATGAGCGGAAACAATTTAATACGGCTATTTCTAGTTTTACGCTTACGCAGGAAAAACTCGGTACGATGGCTGCTGACATCTATGCGAATGAAAGTGCTGTTTATCGTACGGTCGGGCTGTTTGAACAACGAATGAGCAAGCTGTCTGCTGAGCAAAAAGAAGACGGTCGGGAAATTGCTCGAGCTGTAGCAGAATATCAAATTGAATGCTCATTGAATAAGTTTACCGGAACAGAATTACTTGACTTTGTAGCAGATGAAGCAGTTCAACTTCACGGCGGTTATGGTTTTATGCAGGAATATGAGGTGGAGCGCATATATCGTGATTCGAGAATTAATCGAATCTTCGAAGGTACAAATGAAATCAATCGATTGCTCGTACCTGGTACGTTGCTGAAAAAAGCAATGAAAGGAGAATTACCACTTCTAGAAAAAGCGCAACACTTACAGGAAGAACTTATGATGATGATGCCAGAAGAAATAGGAATGGCTTCATTGGAACAGGAAAAATATTTAATGAGAAATGCTAAGAAGATCGTTTTATTAGCTGCAGGGCTAGCTGCGCAAAAACATATGCAACAAATTGAACATGAACAGGAAATTTTGGCGAAATTAGCAAACATGACAGCGTCTGTATATACGATGGAGGCAGCTGTATTACGTACGGAAAAAGCAATTCTTAAAAAAGGCGAAGAGAAAAATAAACAAAAGGTGCTTTATACGCAAGTTTTTGTACAAGAAGCCTTTAACCGTATGGAATCCGAAGCAAAGGAGATTTTAGTTGCTGTCGAAGAAGGGGACACATTACGGATGATGCTTTCGGCGTTACGGAAACTTACTCGCCATACACCTATCAACGTTATTGCAAAAAAGCGTGAAATTGCTTCGGCAATAATTAAAGAAGAAAAATATGTAGTGTAAATTTAAAGCTTGAAAGATTAATAGTATAGAAACATTATTTACAAAGACGTGCGGTAATATGTCAAGTTGAATAGAGTTAGTTACTTATTTATCAAGGTACAATTGTCTTAACCTTACTATCAAAAGAACCAACAGCTAAACCTATAAAAAAATTTTATGGGATGAACACTCTTATCAATTTAGAACAATTGGCAATTAAATTTTGACCGCTGATCAAGAGCCTCGTCTATGAATACGATCTTAGCTTAGAAAGCCGCCCTAGATCTACTAACATTTATGTTCGAATACCAAGGGATACAGCCTGCGTTATGAAAGTTAAATCGCACAATTGGAAACAGTTTTTCTAATGCGATTTGCGATTATACCCGCATGGAGAACTAGAATCGTCCCACATGATCCTAAGACGATTATCTAAGAATATCACGTTCCAAGTAACTACTAGATCTGAGCATTTAATATATAGAAGGCTATGGGTAGTGATTCAACTCAAAAAACAGTGCTGTTTATAATTTTTTCAGTAAACAGCACTGTTTTTATTTATTCGAGGCTAGTTTTGTCCTAGTATCACCGAACCTTTTTCAAGGATTCATTCTCCTTTTTTGTCATAATCATATGTTTTTTCCCTCTGAAAACTTCCACAACAACTCATGTATGAATGGATCGTAATAAAATTTTCCGGAAAATATATTAGCAGAAACAACAAATGCATTAAAATACGTTATTACGTGACTTAATCATAAGAAAGCAATCATTCGTCCTTACATCGTTTATTTGTTATACTTAGGGCAAATAGCATTGTGAGGGAAAAAGGTATGACATTAACTTTTAATTGGTATCCAAACTGCAATTCATGCAATAAAGCAAAAAAGTGGCTCGAAAAAAATAATTTAAATTATGAAAGTGTCCATATTGTTGAAAATCCCCCAACAAAAGAAGAATTACTGGCGCTTATTTCCAATAGTGAATTACATGCAAGGAAGTTTTTTAACACGAGCGGGAAAGTGTACCGTGAACAAAATATGAAAGAAAAAATAAAAAATGCAACTGAAGAAGAAATGGCAACGTATCTTGCGTCAAATGGTATGTTAATTAAGCGCCCGATTATTACAGATGGAAATAAAGTGACGGTAGGATTTAATGAACAAACCCTTGAGGAAACTTGGTTGCGTTCGTAAACAGGTGAAAATAAATCGAATTGCGCATCGGAGGTAAAAAGATGGCACCACATGGATTACTATATTCAGAGGAACATAACTGGGTAGAAATAACAGGGAATCAAGCCCGAATTGGCATTACTGCAAATTTACAATCGGAACTAGGAGATGTTGTATTTGTTGAATTACCAGAGGTTGGAGAAAAAACAGAGCATCTGGAGCCTTTTGGAAGTGTAGAGTCCGTAAAAACAGTTTCAGAATTGTATGCACCAGTAAGTGGCACAATTATAGAAATAAATGAAGAGCTAGAAGATCATCCGGAAATTATGAATGACTCGTCATATAAAAACGCGTGGATCATTGTAGTAGAATTAGCCGATAATTCAGAGCTCGATCATTTGTTGTCAAAAGAGCAATATGAGCAGCGTACTGCGGAGTAAATGGAATGAATGCGTCCATGAAAGTTATGATAGTAGAAGGTATATCCGATAAAAGAAAGCTCAGTAGAATCATTTCGGAACCGATAACGATCGTATGCACAAATGGCACGTTAGGCATCGAGCGGTTTGATGAATTATTGGAAAAATACAAGCTTGATGATAAAGAGGTATATATCTTTGTAGATGAAGATTCACCTGGAAAGCAGCTCAGGAGACAATTGGCACACGAGCTTCCTCACGGTGTTCATTTGTATACAGAATTAGAATATAAGGAAGTTGCAGAAACACCCGATCATATGCTGGCAACGATTCTTGCCGAAAAGCATATACGTGTATACTCGATATATTTAATGGACGACAGGTGATATTTTGGAAGAGATAACAAAGCATATATTAAATAAAGATACTTTATTTCTGTTTATCCATTCTCCGTTTTGCGGTACGTGCCACATAGCAAGAAGTATGCTGGAGCAAATAGAAGCAAACCACAATAAAAACTTGTTTTATGAAATGAATGCATCTTTAAATGCGGAGTTTATGCAAGCATATAAAATAGAAAGTGTTCCTTGCTTGTTCATTAAAGTGAATGATGTCGTAAAGGAAAAGGTATATGCGTTTCAAGGGACAGGGAATATTTACCGCTCTATTTTAATTCATTATCCAGATTTACTACGTAAAAACTAACCTTTTATCCACATTTCGTAAATGATTAAAGGAATTATAAGTGTGCTAATTGAGAATGGATATCTTTCAATAAAGCGATAAATTCCAAATTATTTTTGGAGCTTAAATAAGCAAAAGTCTCTTTTTCACTACATTTGCTTTGGTCGAATAAGTTGATAATAAATTCCGTATGCTTTAAGATTATAATGAGAATAAATTGAGAATGAATGTAAATTTCATATTCATTCAATTTACAATAATAGTATTTGGAGGTATAGCTATGTCAGAAACTACTCTAGAAATTAAAAATCTTCATGTATCCATTGAAGGTAATGAAATATTAAAGGGTATTAATCTTACAATAAAGAGCGGAGAATTTCATGCGGTAATGGGACCAAACGGAACTGGAAAGTCTACCCTCGCATCCGCAATTATGGGACATCCTAAATTTGAAATTACTGAAGGAAGTGTCCATTTGAACGGAGAAGACGTGCTTGAAATGGAAGTTGATGAGCGCGCTCGTGCAGGGCTGTTTTTGGCAATGCAATATCCGAGTGAAATTAGTGGCGTAACGACGTCTGACTTTTTGCGTTCTTCCATTAATGCTCGTCGAGAAGAAGGAAATGAAATTTCATTAATGAAGTTTATTAAAGAAATGGACAGTACGCTAGATGAGCTGGAAATTGACCAAAATATGGCTCAACGTTATTTAAATGAAGGGTTTTCCGGTGGGGAGAAAAAACGTAACGAAATCCTTCAGCTCATGATGTTAAAGCCAGAAATTGCAATTCTTGATGAAATCGATTCTGGCTTAGATATCGACGCATTGAAAATTGTAGCTGATGGTGTGAACAAAATTCGTGAGGAAGAGAATTTAGGGTGCTTAATTATTACGCATTACCAGCGTTTGTTAAACTATATCACACCAGATTACGTTCACGTGATTATGCAAGGACGTATCGTGAAATCTGGAGGGCCAGAATTAGCACAGCAGCTAGAGGCTGAAGGATACGAATGGATTAAAGAAGAATTAGGAATTGAAGATGTAACGGTTGGTCAAGAAGCGTAAACGTTAGGAGGGGTAATCATTATGACTGTTATGACGAAGTTACCATATGATAAAGCGTATATAGAAAAGTTTTCCGAAAGTAAAAATGAACCAGATTGGATGAAATCCCTTCGCCTGCAAGCTTTAGAACAAGCGAGTGCACTTGACTTGCCAAAACCAGATAAAACGAAAATAACGAATTGGAATTTCCATCGTTTTAAACACTTTGCAGAAGGTGAACGGATTACTTCTTTAGAAAAGTTGCCAACGGCGATAAACGATTTGTTTGATCAAAATAATATTCCTGAAAATATTGTTATCCAACGAAATCAAACAATTGCATATGAAGCGCTGGACGAAGAATTGAAAGAAAAGGGTGTAATTTTCACTAATATTTTCACAGCAATTCAGGATCATCCAGAACTCGTTCAAAAGTACTTTATGAAAGATGCAGTAAATGTTGATGAACATCGCTTAACTGCATACCATGCGGCACTTATGAATGGCGGGGTATTTGTATATGTTCCTGAAAATGTTCAAATTGACACACCGTTGCAAACGGTTTTCTGGCAGGAAGATCCAGAGGCTGCATTGTTTAATCATGTGTTAGTTGTCGCTGAAAAGAATAGCTCCGTTACTTATGTAGAAAATTATATTTCGGATAACGCTGAGGAAACGGTTGCTAATATTGTTGCAGAAGTATTTGCTCACGATGATGCTCAGATCTCATTCGGTGCAGTAGACTATTTTGCAAATGGTACAACTTCCTATATTAACCGACGTGGTGTTGCACACAATCGAGCGACGATTGACTGGGCATTGGGTCAGATGAACGAAGGTCACACTGTCTCGGAAAACAGCACCCATCTAACTGGACAGCATGCTGTAACAAATGCTCGAACGGTAACAGTAGGCAGTGGGAAGCAAACACAGAACTTTACTGCAAAGACGGTTCATTTTGGTAAAGATACCGATGGGCAAATTTTACAGCGTGGCGTAATGAAAGACAATTCTACAGCTATATTTAATGCAATTGGAAAAATTGAACATGGTGCAACTCGAGCAAATGCGGAACAAGAATCGCGCATTTTAATGTTAAGCAAAAAAGCTCGCGGTGACGCCAACCCAATTCTGTTAATTGATGAAGATGATGTAACAGCAGGGCATGCGGCATCAGTTGGACGAATCGATGAAATGCAATTGTATTATTTAATGAGCCGAGGCATTTCACAGAAACAAGCGGAAAGACTAATTATCCACGGGTTTTTGGCGCCAGTAGTTAATGAATTACCAATCACATCCGTTAAAGAACAATTAAAACAGTTGATTGAAAGGAAAATCGACTAATGGATGTAAAAGCAATTCGTGAACAGTTTCCGATTTTGGATCAAGAAGTAAATGGCCATCCGCTCGTTTATCTCGATTCATCTGCAACATCCCAAAAACCGTTACCAGTGATAGAAGCAATTGATGATTATTACCGCAAATATAACTCCAACGTACACCGTGGCGTTCATACACTAGGTACGCGTGCAACGGATTTATATGAAGGTGCTCGAGAAAAGGTACGCCAATTCATTAACGCCGATAGCACGATGGAAATAATCTTTAATCGTGGTACGACAATTGGATTGAATTTAGTTGCCCAAAGCTATGCACGAGCTAATTTGACTGCTGGGGACGAAATCGTTATTACACCGATGGAGCATCATAGTAACATTATCCCTTGGCAGCAAGCAGCGAAAGCTACTGGAGCTACACTGAAATATATTCCTCTTGAAGTGGATGGTTCAATATCATTAGAGCGTGTACGGGAGACGGTTACGAACAATACAAAAATAGTTGCCGTTGGCCATGTATCTAATGTGCTTGGAACGATTAATCCAATCAAGGAGATGGCAAAAATTGCGCATGATCACGGTGCGATTATCGTCGTAGATGGTGCACAGAGTGTTCCACATTTGCAAGTGGACGTAAAAGCACTCGATTGTGACTTTTACGCATTTTCAGGCCATAAAATGTGTGCGCCTACGGGTATCGGTGTATTGTATGGCAAAAAAGACTTGCTAAACAAGATGGAGCCTGTGGAGTTCGGTGGGGAAATGATCGACTTTGTTGACTTGCACGATTCAACTTGGAAGGAGCTCCCATCGAAATTTGAAGGTGGTACTCCAATTATTGCCGGAGCAATTGGATTAGGCGCAGCGATTGATTTTCTTTCAGACATTGGAATGAATTCTATTACGAAGCATGAAGAGCAGCTTGTTACGTATGCAATGGCAAAGCTTAGCTCCATTAAAGACTTGACAATATACGGTCCGGAGAAAAGAGCAGCACTTGTAACGTTTAATTTAAAAGACGTTCACTCACACGATGTTGCTACTGTACTTGATGCTGAAGGAATAGCCGTTCGGGCAGGTCACCACTGTGCACAGCCATTAATGAAATGGTTAAATGTGTCTGCTACAGCGAGAGCAAGCTTTTATCTATATAATACAGAAGCAGACGTAGATCGTTTGGTGGAAGGACTTTTGAAAACGAAGGAGTATTTCGGGGATGTCTTTTAATAACTTAGACACACTATACAGACAAGTAATTATGGATCATTATAAACACCCGCGTAATCGTGGTCATCTTGAAGATGACTCCCTTACTATTGAAATGAACAACCCTACATGTGGCGATCGGATTTTGCTTCATCTAAATGTAGAAGCTAGTATCGTAACAGACGTAAAATTTAGCGGAGAAGGGTGTTCGATTAGTTTAGCTTCTGCATCGATGATGACTCAAGCTATTAAAGGAAAAAAGATAGAAGATGCATTAGAGATGTCAAAGCTATTTTCAGAGATGATGCTAGGAAATGAAGTAGACCCCGATCGGTTTGGGTTAGAAGATATTGAAGCATTGCAAGGTGTATCCAATTTTCCTGCACGAATAAAATGCGCTACATTGCCGTGGAAAGCATTGGAAAAAGGGATGGAAAACGAATAAGTTAACACCGTTTAAAATCTAAAGGAGGTTTTGCAAATGGCGAAAAATGCTCCGCAAATTGATGAGTATAAATATGGGTTTCATGACAAGGATGTTTCTGTTTTTCGTACGGAAAGAGGCTTAACACGAAAAGTCGTTGAAGAAATATCTCGAATGAAAAATGAACCTAAATGGATGTTAGAAGAACGCCTTAAAGCATTGGAAATTTTTTACAGCAAACCAATGCCACAATGGGGCGGTGATCTTTCAGAATTAGACTTCGATGAAATTATTTATTACGTAAAGCCATCTGAAAGACAAGGAAGATCATGGGATGAAGTACCAGATGAAATAAAACAGACGTTTGATAAATTAGGTATCCCTGAAGCAGAACAAAAATATTTGGCAGGTGTTTCTGCTCAATATGAATCTGAAGTTGTTTACCAAAGCTTAGAAGCCGATCTTGAAAAACTAGGTATTATTTTTAAAGATACGGATACTGCTTTACAAGAGCATGAGGAGCTTTTTAAGGAATATTTTGGTAAGGTAATCCCAGCATCCGATAATAAGTTTTCTGCTTTGAATACGGCTGTATGGTCCGGTGGATCCTTCATTTACGTTCCAAAAGGAGTAGAAACAACTGCACCGTTACAAGCTTATTTCCGTATTAACTCGGAAAATATGGGGCAGTTTGAGCGGACGCTAATTATTGTTGATGAAGGTGCATCTGTTCATTATGTAGAAGGTTGTACAGCGCCAGTATATACGACGAATTCCTTGCATAGTGCTGTCGTTGAAATTTTCGTTAAGCGTGATGCATATTGTCGATATACAACAATCCAAAACTGGGCAAACAACGTATATAACCTAGTTACAAAACGGGCGACATGTGAAGCAAATGCTACGATGGAGTGGATTGATGGCAACATGGGCTCTAAGCTAACAATGAAGTATCCTTCTGTACTTTTACGCGGCGAAGGATCACGTGGAATGACTATTTCCATCGCATTGGCAGGAAAGGGACAGCATCAGGATGCAGGAGCAAAAATGCATCATCTAGCGCCAAATACATCCTCTTCGATTGTATCTAAGTCGATTTCTCGTGATGGCGGTAAAGTATCTTATCGTGGAATTGTTCACTTCGGTAGAAAAGCCGACGGTGCACGTTCAAATATAGAGTGTGACACACTTATTATGGATAATAAATCTACTTCTGATACAATTCCGTATAACGAAATTTACAACGATAACGTTTCGTTAGAGCATGAGGCAAAAGTATCAAAAGTATCCGAAGAACAGTTGTTTTATCTAATGAGTCGTGGTATCGGAGAACAAGAAGCGACAGATATGATTGTAATGGGCTTTATAGAACCATTTACGCGAGAGCTTCCTATGGAATACGCAGTTGAAATGAACCGACTAATGAAATATGAGATGGAAGGTTCGATTGGCTAATTAAATATAAAGGGTTTTCGGGTTAGCTTGTGGAAGTTAGAAAGAGGTTCTCTGACACGAGTGAATGGTAGATATGACACTTCAGCGGGAGGAAGGAGAACGGTGAGACTATATCGTACGTAGCACGTAGCGAGAGAAGACTCACCATTTGCCCAGGGAAGTGAGTATAGCCAAATCTTTCTCTCTACATTATTTTCCGAACCCCCAATAAAATAAAGCTTGAGCATAAAGAGCAAAATACTAGAAAAAATTCCGGTCATCTATAAGACGATCGGAATTTTTTGCATCTATACTATATAGGCGAACATTTCAGGTTGTACAATATATGACGTTGGTGAAGAAAAATCACATTACATTTTGGTAGGGAAATGAAACATGCTTTATTTCAAGCGAAAAGTTGTAGAAACAAAATACAATACAAAACAGAAAGAGATACAGTCCAATGCAAATCAAACAACATTGAAGATTGACTCAAGTATTTGTGGGTGTTATTTTAGGAAGTTAAAAAACCTCTCTTTGTGTATTCGTTAATTTTAGTATTGATTCCTACCGACCGCAGTAGATATACACTACGCCTGTCGGATGTAGTGGCATTTTGCCACGAATCTAACATACTCTTTATATAAAGTTCAAGTTTATAATATGCAACAGTTCTGTCTATTTTAAACTAGAGAACCGATTTCATTTAAAAGTAAAATTAATACTTTATAATGTAGAAAAGCAGTTTAATGCAATTAAGGGGGAGACTCAAAATGAATGCAGATGTAATTATTATTGGTGCTGGTTCTGTAGGTATGGCAGCGGGCTATTATTTGTCAAAACAAAATAAGCACGTTGTTTTAATAGATTCAAATGATCCACCACACGAAAAAGGATCGCATCATGGCGCTACGCGAATTATACGGCATGCATATGGTGAAGGAGCGAGCTATGTACCTATGGCTTTAAGAGCGCAAAAGCTGTGGGAAGAACTGGAAAAGGAATCAAAGCGTACGTTGTTTTATCGTACAGGTGTATTAAATATCGGGCCGTCTGAATCCTCATTTATTCAAAATGTTATTAAAAGTGCTAAACAGTATCAGTTACATGTTGAACAATTAAGTGCAAAAGAAATACGTACGAAATGGAAAGGCTTTACTATTCCAAGTCATTTGATCGGCTGTTATGAGCCACAATCCGGTGTATTAATGAGTGAAGCTTGTGTAATGGCGTATAAGAAACAAGCAATGAAAAATGGCGCAATCTTCTTAAAGAATACGAACGTCAGGTCAATAAACACACAAAGCGAATTGATCAAGGTTCAAACAAATCAACAGACAATTCAAGGAGAACAGTTAATTATTACAGCTGGAAAAGGTACGAACGATATACTTTCTATGATCGGTGAAAAATTACCTTTACAACCGATGAGGAAAACATTTTCATGGTTCCATGCAAAAGAAGAACTTTATAAAGCAGGAAGATTTCCCGCCTGGACGTACGATTTGGATGGGGAAACGTATTATTGTTTTCCAAGCATAGAAAAGTCTGGTCTTAAGATTGGTAGACATGATGGCGGAATCCCAGTATCATCGAAAGCTGAATTAGAACCATATGGAACGTACAGGGAAGATTATGAGGATGTCTCTAAACTGCTTCAAATGATTGTGGAGGAGCCAATGGAACACGACAAAGGAAAAGTATGTACGTATACGAATACTCCAGATGGACACTTTATTATCGATAAATTAAAAAACCATAAGAACGTATTCGTAAGCTGTGGCTTTTCTGGTCATGGATTTAAATTCAGTAGTGTAGTTGGTGAAATCTTAAGTAAAATGGCAACAGCTTCTCCTATCGAATTAAATATTAAAGATTTTGCAATAGAACGTTTTAGAAACGATGAATGAAATAATTACGGTAACCATATGTATTGCGGTTAGCAACTAGGAACACGTAAATGATTGAATACAAAATAGGAGATTAGCAAACAAATATGTCCCATAATTATTTTGTTTTAGTTCGTAAATGAATTTAATGAATGATATTATTAGAGAATACTACAAAAAATGATTACAGTAATAGTTGGTGAAAAACTTGGTGTTTTTAATTTGTATAATTATCGGAATAATGGCTGCGTTTATTGGCAGTTTAGTAGGTCTAGGTGGAGGAATTATTTTAGTTCCTAGTCTTTTATTTTTGTATCAATTTTCCGATCTATTCTCTTGGGCAGAGCCCCAAATGATTGTCGGAATATCCCTTTTGACGATGGTGTTTACAGCACTTTCTTCCACAATATCCTATTGGAAAAGTGGACGGGTCGATTATAAAACAGGTATTATCTTTCTGTTTGGCAGTATTCCTGGAAGTATTTTAGGCTCGTGGTTAAATCAGTTTGTTGACTCGGATAATTTTTCATTATATTTTGGGTTTATTATGATCTTCATTTCAATGCTCTTGTTTATCGATCGAAGCAAACATGTGAAAGCGTCAGAAACATCAGCTTCAAGTAAAAACAGAAGAACGTTTCAGATCGGGGAAGAAACATACCACTATTCCATATCCGTACCTCCCGCACTCGCAATTTCCTTTGGTGTCGGAATGCTCTCTGGAATGTTTGGAATAGGTGGAGGAGCAATTATGGTGCCGGTTATGATTTTATTATTCGGATTTCCTGTCCATATTGCAGTTGCAACTTCGATGTTTATGATATTCTTCATAAGCATCTTCAGTTCATTAACGCATATTTTCTTAGGTCATATTCCGTGGAGCTTTATTTTGTTTTTCATTATCGGTGCATTTATTGGTGGTACACTAGGAGCAAAAGTAAATCAGTTGCTGACAGGGAAAGTTTTGAAGTGGATTTTACGAATTGTATTGATTGGTGTCGGATTGCGGTTAATTATTGATGGTTTCATGTAAGGAGAATGAAACGTGCAAGAAAAAATGTTTATTTATTTTACGAATGATTTGCATAGCTATTTTAATAATTGGTCAAGGGTAGCTGCTTATTTAAAGGAAAAAAAAGCTTTCCATAAAGCAGAAAACACTTCACATTGGCTTGCTGATGTTGGAGACCACATCGATCGCGTTCATCCGATCGCAGAAGCATTTATGGGGAAAGCAAATGTTCAATTAATGAATGAGCTAAAATATGATATAGCTACAATTGGAAATAACGAAGGAATTACATTAGCACATAACGATTTATTTCATTTATACGATGAAGCACAATTCCAAATAATTTGTTCGAATTTACAAAGCTTAACTTCGTATGAACCGAATTGGTTACAGTCGGATACAATCCTTACTTCCATTGGTGGGGTTACAATTGGAGTAATAGGGCTAACCGCGCCTTTCAATGCGTATTACAATTTACTAGACTGGCATGTGGAAGCTCCATTTTCGACTCTTAAAAAAATAATGAATCGGGCTAAGGAAAACGCAGATGTAATCGTATTGCTGTCTCATTTAGGAATAAATGAAGACAGGGAAATTGCTCGGCGTTTTCCAGATATTGATGTAATTATTGGCGGTCATACGCATCATTTACTTCGAACAGAAGAACAAGTAAATAACACGATTATAACAGCAGCAGGAAAGCATTGTTCATTTATCGGAGAAGTTGTTTTAACATGGGATCATCTTCAAAAAAAATTAATTAAAAAGGAAGCATATACGACTGATATTACCCACCTTGCTAAAGATTTGCCTACGGAACAGTTATTATTGGATCTAGGTGAACAAGCAGATGAGCAGTTAGCACATCCAGTGATTCATATAAAAAATCCAATTGAAGTGAATTGGTTTCAACCGACGCTTATTATGCAACAATTAACAAATACGTTAAAACAGTGGACGGGTGCACATATTGCTATGTTAAATGCTGGTTTGTTACTTGATTTTCTTCCTGCCGGTACAGTGACGTATAAGGACATTCATCGAATATGTCCACATCCCATTAACCCGTGTGTTGTAAAGTTGACAGGTTCTGAAATACTAGAAGTCATTCGCGCTTCGCTAACGAAGGAATTTATGGAATTAAAACTAAAAGGCTTTGGATTTCGCGGTGAAGTGCTCGGGCGTATGGTGTTTTCAGGAGTGCAAGTAACGACTGATTTCCATGAAAACGGCCAAGAATTTGTTAAAGAGGTGACTTTTCAAGGGCATTCGTTAAGACCGGATAAAGCATACACGGTTGCTACAGCAGATACGTTTACGTTTGGTCGCCTCCTACCGGAAATTGCTAAATCGAAAGTGAAAAAATTTTTCTTACCAGAATTTATCCGTGACTTACTTTTAGAAACGTTGAAAAAGAATGCTCCACATACATTTAACTAAGGATGCAGTGTCATTTAATAATTTCTTGCATACATATATAGTGGTTTCATCATGAGGAGGCTTATAAATGATTACTGTGAATCCTATTGAAATAGAGGGGATGTATTTTACTGCTGTTCGTGTAGAGCTCCCGAAAACAAACTTAATTTCCATCTCTAATGAAGTTGGTTATATTATGTGTGCAGCGTTAGATGTTGATGTTTTGAACGATGCATTAAAAGATCGAAAAGTAGTTGCAGGTCGAGCGAAAGGGGTTCGTTCTGTAGAAGATTTATTGAATGCGCCACTTGAGAAAGTTACGGAAACGGCTGAACAATATGGTTGGAAAGTAGGAATGTCTGGAAAAGAGGCATTATTAAAAATCTCTTAATTGGAATGTCTTCCGTATTGGAAGACGATTTCATTTTAATACTAAATATAATCGAGTTAGGGGATCGAAAGTGAGATTAGTAAGTACGCGATCAATTCAACCTGGGGCTAAAATTGGACAACCTATTTACAATGAAAATAGTATACCGCTTATTCAGAGAGGCACTGTTTTAACTGAAAAGATGATTAACCGTTTAATAAAACAAAACATTAGCTTCGTATATATAGAAGATGAAATAACAGAGGATGTATATATCGCTGATCTTGTACCTCCGAAAGTTCGGATAAAAGCAATGCGAACATTAAAAGAGATTTTTGGTGATTTAAAGAAGGGTGATCTCGGCAGCAATGCGTACATTTTGGAAACAAAAAGCAAGGATTTGCTTCACATAATTGATGTCATTATGCAGGAAGTTAAAGACTCGTCAAAAACAATTTCTATTCTTGCAGATATGTTTGCTACGGATGATTATATTTTTCAGCATTCAATAAATGTCACAATTTACTCTTTAGCAATCGGCGTACAGCTGAAGCTTTCACCTAAGCAATTAAAAGAACTAGGTTTTGGTGCAATGTTACATGATGTTGGTAAAATGTTTATTGATGAAACTATTCTACAAAAGCCGGCAAAGTTAACCGATATAGAATTTGAAGTAATGAAAACACATACAGAGCTTGGGTATAATTTTTTACGCAACCAAAATACAGTTTCTTCTGTTGTTGCGCATTGTGCTTATCAGCATCATGAACGATTGGACGGATCGGGTTATCCAAGAGGAATTACAGGCAGCGAAATGCATTTGTTTAGTAAAATTATTGCGATTGCCGATGTGTTCGATGCGGTAACGAGCAATCGCGTTTATCGCACCGCCATGCTACCACATGAAGGGTTAGAACTATTGTATGCGGGTGCTGTAAACCAGTTTGAGAAAGAATTTGTGGAAGCCTTTAAAAAAAGTGTTGCTGTATATCCAAACGGACTTTCTGTTAAGTTAAATGATGGAAGAGCAGGAGTAATAATTAGCCAAAATAAAATTTTGTGTGATCGGCCGGTTGTTCGTATTTTAAAAGATGAATTCAACAAAATAATAAAACCGTATGAAGTTGATTTAGCTATGAACACTCACATTATGATTACATCTTGTCAAGCTGAATAATTACTTATTCTAACCTCCTTAAAACAAGCATACGTTGTTGTTAAGGAGGGTTTCTATGTTTAAGCATCGATTTCGTTTGTATAACAGAAGAAGAGCAGCGCCCCCTTCCGTTAGTGCTATTTTTTTCCTTACGCTGCTATTATTTATTGTCCTATTATTTTTTAGTATTTGGTTAATTGATAAACGAATTAAGCCTCCGTTAATGGATATTGCCGAAGAAAAAACGGTTGAATTTGCGACTCGAACGATCAATTCTGCCGTAAAATCAACAGAAAACATGAACTTTGAAGATTTAGTGGAAGTAAACATGGATCAGAATGGAAATGTAGCTACATTAGGTTGGAAATCATCTGTTGTAAATCAAGCGCTACGTATTGCTACAGAGCGAGCGGAATACTTTTTATATAGCATGAATAAAGGTCAACAAATAGACCTTGATGATCCAGATTTAGATCCAATTGAGTTTGGTGACACAGTGGGGGATTTAGCAGCAAAAGATCCAACAGTTGTAGAGATTCCAATCGGTCAAGCGACTGGAAATACGATTCTTGCTAACTTAGGTCCAAAAATTCCTGTCCATTTTGAAATTGTTGGTAGTCTTGAGTCGGATGTCGTTCACGAGTTAAAAGAATTTGGTGTGAATGCGGCCTTATTTGAAATATATATACCTGTTTCTGTAAATGTACAAATTGTAATTCCTTTTTCAACACAGACAGCCGAAATTAGTACAAAAGTTTTTGTTGATTCACGCGTAATTATGGGAGATGTTCCGGACTTTTATAGTAATGATGGGGGCGGGCCCTCTATTTCAGTACCTAAAAAACAATTTGAAAAAGATTAAATTGAAAATAAAACTCGATTTCACCCGTTCCCATCCTTTAGTTCTTTACATTTAGTATGAGTAAAATGTTTGTGGGGGAACAGATGCACGAATCTAACTAGATAATATGTGATCAATTTTACCTCGAACGATATACACATAAATAACACCGTTGATTTTCACTGCAGGTGGATGCTTTCCGCGGGCACGGAAAGCGTAGTGTATATCTACTGCGGTCGGTAGGAAGCAATACTAAAATTAACGAATACAAAGAGAGGTTTTAACTTCTTAAAATAACACCCACAAATACGTGAGTCAATCTTACATTTATTATTTTTTGACTAAAATAATCTGTATATGTATAATAGACTCATAAATGTCAGATTATTTGCAACAATCCTCGATCTTACATATCGAGGCAGAAAATTAAAGAGGAGGTTTTGTTTATGGAAACACGTTCTCAATGGGGGACACGGGCAGGTTTTGTTATGGCTGCTATGGGTTCTGCAGTCGGTTTAGGGAATATATGGCGCTTCCCAGCTACTGCCTATGAAAACGGTGGAGGAGCATTCTTTATACCGTATTTGATTGCTTTATTTACCGCGGGTATTCCGATTTTGATTATGGAGTTTACAATGGGCCATAAATACCGTGGATCAGCTCCTTTATCATTTAAACGAATAAACGCAGGTACAGAATGGCTTGGCTGGTGGGGAGTGCTCGTAGCATTTGTCATATCCACGTATTATTCAGTTATTATTGCATGGGCTATCATGTACTCTATTTTTTCATTTAATTTAAGCTGGGGAGAGGACACAGAAGGATTTTTATTCGGTGATTACTTAAATCTAACGGTGGACCCTGGTCAAACAGGAAGCTTTGTTCCAAGTGTACTTATACCATTAATAATCGTTTGGGTTGTTGTTTTAGGAATATTATTCCGAGGCGTAAAACGAGGGATAGAAATAGCCAACCGCATTATGATTCCAACATTGCTCGCTATTTTCCTTATAATCGTTATACGTGCCGTGACATTACCGGGAGCAGCTGAAGGACTGAATGCGTTTTTCCAACCGGATTTTAGTCAAATCTTATCTCCTGGAGTATGGGTTGCAGCATATGGTCAAATATTCTTTAGCTTATCCATTGCGTTTGCTATTATGATTACTTATTCAAGTTACTTACCGAAAAAGTCAGATATTACGAACAATGCTTTTATAACCGGTTTAGGAAATTCAAGCTTTGAATTGTTAGCAGGTATTGGGGTATTCTCAATTCTTGGGTTTATGGCAGTACAACAAGGTGTAGGTGTTGATGAAGTAGTAGCTGGTGGTGTAGGGCTTGCGTTTGTTGTATTTCCTGCAATTATTAACCAATTCCCAGCTTTCAATGAGTTGTTTGGCTTTTTATTCTTTGCATCTTTAGTGCTTGCAGGTCTTACATCTTTAATGTCAATTATTGAAACGTACATCGCTGGTCTTTCTGATAAATTTGGCTGGTCACGTTCAAAAGCGGTTATACTTGGGGGAGGGTTTGCAGCAATATTATCCTTATTGTTTGCAACGCAAGGCGGACTCTTCTTCTTGGATGCAGCTGACTATTTCATAAACCAATTCGGTGTTGCTTTTATAGGATTGATAGAAGTTATTATGATCGCATGGTTCTTGCGTAAGTTGCAAGACTTCAAATCTCATGCAAATGAGGTTTCGGATATGCAGCTTGGTCCATGGTGGACGATCAGTCTAAAATATATAACACCAGTTGTGTTAGGGTACATGATGTTTGGATTGTTTAAGCTAAATTTATTAAAAGAATTTGATTCCGATAACGGAAACTATGAAGGCTATTCGGACATGTTCATCTTATTTGGCGGTTGGGCAGTAGCTGCTGGAGCTCTAATCGTTGGAGTGCTCTTAGCAATGAGTAAGTGGAAATCTCCGAATAATGACTAATTATGAAGGGGGAGCATCTAATGAGTGGTAGCGCTATTTTAGTAATGATTATTGGTATCGTTTTATTATGGGGAGGCTTTGCTCTCAGTATAATGAATGCAGTGAAGAAGGCGAAAGCGAACAAATAATTTTAAGAGCCGGGAATTGTAGTCAAAAACTTTGACGAACTTCCCGGCTTTTTTATTTGGCTTGCCTTTCCATACGCTCCCACTTTTTTAAGTATGGATAAGGATCAAAAGACCATTCGGTTCTACCGTTATCTTTATACATTCCATAATGTAAATGTGGTGGGAATTTCCCTGATGTCCCTGGTGGTCCGTATCCACTAGAACCGACCGTACCTAAAGAATCCCCCGGCTTCACTACTTGCCCAACTGTTAAAGTATCCGTATAGCCATTTAAATGTGCGTAATAATGATAAATATTAAATATGTCACGAATGCCAATTCTCCAGCCGCCGTATAAATTCCAGCCCATCATCTCAACTACACCGTATGTTGTTGATTTTACTGGAGTTCCATAGGCTGAAAATATATCGGTACCTTCATGAATCCGTAATCCGCCAAATCCCCGTCGGTCGCCCCATGTGTTACGGTAGCTATAATTATGTTTTATCGATACCGGGAAGGCTCTGTCTGTTAAATGGATATGATTAAATGTTTTAAATACCTTTGCTGTATTCATTATTGTTTTAACAGAAAGATCTCGTTTGTAATATTTCCATAAGCCAATCTTAATATCATGAATGGTCGGGCCTGTTTCCAACAAAAGCTGTGCCATTGTGTATAATACATCCTCTGGTTCATTAATATTGGCCTTTTTGTTTCCGTTCCCATCTTTTCCAATTCCTCCGTACATATTGATGAGGTCGTAATGATCAATATAAAAAACGTTATCGAAGCCATACCATTTCTCTTTAGGTATTTGAATTGAAATAAGCTGGTCATCTGGCAAATCTTTATGAATCTGCCTTTCATATTGATCAATAGCTGCGAGCAAATACCATGGGACTTGTGTGACAGCCTCTGTCTTTTTGTACATCGCTAATCGGTCTTTGTAAATTTTTGTATCATCGGTAGCAAAAGCTACTTTTGCTCCAATGAAGCCATTTAGGAGAATTACACAGATGAAAAGCCACTTTTTAGTCAAAAGAGTTCACTCCTGTTTTTAAATCTTCGCGTGTATAAGATGAGCAAGGATTAGTCCCTTGCTCATCTTAATTGCAAGTAAATTCAACTTATGATTTAATTTTGCATTTTTTTATCTACACCTTGTGATGATTTTTTCATTTCATTTATGATGGAGTTTACCGTGTTTTCATAATTTTTGTTTTGTGTCGTAGAATTTTGTAAGCTGTGAATGTCATTCATCAATTGTTCTTGATCAGATACATATACTTCAAAATAAGCTGGAACAATCGATCGTGCGGATTGTTTAGCAATGTCAGGTGTATATTTTGTAGCATTGTCCTCATTTTTTCTGTAAGCAATTAATACTTGTTCATCTGTTACAAGCGTTGCAACTTCAGCGAAGTCGTCATTTCTTAAGATTATTCGCGTAATTATGTCGGCTACCTCATTCCGATTCATCGTAATTTCCCGATTGTTTTCATCATCTTCATTTAATTCATCTTTCGTATAGCGGACATATCCAAGTTTATTTATAAGCGGATCGTTATTGTTTTCGGTAGTTCTTTCTAAGTCTGGATTCAATTGCTCTGCCGCATTTTGATCTTCCATCGTATTATCATCGTTTTGCCCACAACCGATTAATGTTAGTACGAGACTGCTTAGTAATATAAACGGTAAATACAATTTTCTCGCCATTTATATCCCTCCTTTTATTTACATAGTCCCCTTTAGTTTGTGATTTTATTTTCGATTCATACAAATAAATATTATTAGCTGTATGAAGGTGAAATATGGTAAACTAAAGGCAGTTTAGCGGGGTGATACAGATGGTTATTGATATTTATGGTAAAAATTATAAAGTAATTGAAAATATAAAAAATGGCTTACAAGAAGATGTTTTAAAAGAAAGATATTCCGAAGTATTAAAGAAATATGATTTTATTGTAGGCGATTGGGGATACAATCAGCTAAGATTAAAAGGGTTTTATATTGATGAAAACAGTAAAGCTACATTTGATACGAAGATTAGTACTTTGGATGATTATTTGTATGAGTATTGTAATTTTGGCTGTGCATATTTTGTCCTACAAAAATTGGACGTTTAATGGATCGAAAAAATGAGCAAACGGTATTATGTATGCTAAGCTTCTTTTATGAGTGTCATCTTCTCGCTTTTCCTCTCTTAATCTGACCATGCTGCAAGTAAAAGTGCATTGTATAGAACTAAAATCGTTACTTGCCAATGAGCAGAGCAGCAACTATTTCTTATGGGAGGATGACGAATTTTTTCTCCCCTATTTGCCTAAAACATCACGGAAAGAATAAAGGTTGAGGAGATCACTAAAAAACGTAACGACTCTACATCACAAATAGTAGAGTCGTTTTTAAGTTCTTTAGATATCTTTTTTATAATTTATGTGATGTTGCCTTCGCTTTACTGACAATGCGCTTTATGTTTCATCTTCATCGTGAATAGGATGAGCACCAGGTGTTTGTCGTGGTAAATCATCGTGTCGATCCTTATCCGGATAAACGAAAGCACTTTGCCGTCGCTGTCCCTTTTGCCAAGGAGTTGACTTACTGAATACAGCCTTCTTTGCATTTATTGGAGAGCCAAATGCTCCGTCTGGAAATTCTTCAGGAATTAAATACTCGTTCTCGTCTACGTTCGATATATTTGAGTATTTCTCTTCTTTTTCTTTTCGAAAGTCGTTTTTATTACGCATCGTTCGTCATCCTTTCTAATCGTCATCTATAGCTTTTGACAATAAGAAAAGAATTATAAAGGTAATGATTGGAAGTTAATCAAACAATTTGCTGCGTGAATAGCCGCGAAACTGTTCTTCTAATTGCTTTCCTAGTGAAAAAATAGCATGTTCATTGCCCGTTTTACTCATTATTTGTACGCTAATAGGTAGATTTTTTTCGTCTACACCAATAGGTACAATAAGTGCTGGCAGTCCCCACACATTTGCATACGCGGTATAAGGCATATATTTAATATACGTTTTTTTAATAGAGAAAATTTCTTTGAAAGTTGACCCATGACTAGATGCCGCAGTATGATAGACGGGGAATAGGAGCAAACGATCGTCTAAGTATGCATCTAGTAACTCATCGCCACGTTGGAGAATATTTTTAATTTCGTCTAATCGCTTTTGAGATGGCTTAAATAAGTTTGCCCCGATTAATGCCCAAGATAAGTAAGGATGCATAGTAGAACTACCAGTCATTTTCTCCTTTATAAAAGAGGCGACTACACTTGAAGATGCACTGTTTAAGGCGAGCTTTTTTATATCTTCCGCACCATCGATCGACATTATTTCTTGCCAAATTTTCGCACTTTCCTCAAAAAAGGGTGGTA
The DNA here is from genome assembly GCF_051846935.1 of Virgibacillus sp. W0430. NCBI lineage: Bacteria > Bacillati > Bacillota > Bacilli > Caryophanales > Bacillaceae > Virgibacillus > Virgibacillus sp. W0430. The sequence continues at coordinate 42,027 of NZ_JBPYCS010000005.1, read as the reverse complement.
GCATGCGGTTCACTGCATGTGAATCGGTTAGAAATTTACTACTATCTTCTAAAACATCCTTTGTAGCAGTAGAAAGTGGATACGATACATCTGTTGGAAAAATATCTATTTTCATTTGATCTATTTTTTTATGAGGGAAAGGCTTATCGGCAATAATGTTGTAAAGCATTTCCATATCGCGTACTGATTTTCCCATAGGACCCATACCTAGCATCCGTGTTTGCAAAGGATGATCGTTTAGTGGGAAATGTCCATTAAAACTAACCTGATCGGTACCTGGTTTAAATCCTATTACACCATTGAAGTGGCAAGGAAAACGAATAGAACCACCGATGTCAGAGCCAACTCCTACTGCAGCTCCGCCTGCTCCGAGCAATGCGCCTTCACCACCACTGGATCCTCCAGCTGTTCGTGTTATATCCCAAGGATTGTTTGTTCTGCCATACAGTTTATTGTCTGTTTCTTGTGAAAAGCATAATGTTGGTGTATTTGTTTTGCAAATAATTATTGCACCTGCATGTTTAAGTTTAGTAACAATTTCAGCATCTTGTTTTGATATAATATCTTGTCGATGAATTAGTCCGCCAGTAGTTTTCATCCCTTTTACGTGAAAGGACTCTTTAACGCTAATTGGTACTCCTAGAAGCGGTTTATCTTTTATGGCTTGCTTATTTTGTTTATCAATTTGCTTTGCTTCTACGAATGCTTCGGTAAATCGATCTTCTACAACGGCATTGACGTATGGATTTACTTTTTTGATGTGGTTGACAAATGTACGTACAGCGGTAATGCTCGTTAGCTTTTGGTTTCGTATTGCGCTGGCAATTGAAGTAGCATCCATATTTAAAATTTCTTTCTGTTCAAGCATATAACCCGTCCTTTCCTGAAATTTTCTGAAAATCATTTTTTCTTTTATTTAGTATAGCATTTCTAATTACGATTGTGTGTAAACCGGTCTCAGAAGACGTAGTCTCATATTTGTGGACGGATATTTAAATCGTTGAAAAACAGCTTTTTATGAAGCGGTGACCACCGCCGTTGCCATATACTTCGCTTTCAGCGGGCAACGCCTCAACTAATTGAAGAAGTTTTCCAACTTCTTCACTGGATTTTCGGCAGTTGCTTTTCCCGCTCGAGTCTTCGTATATGTCAACGGCTATTAATGATATACGACCCACATATAGAATCCCTCATAGCTTTAGCTGCCACCGCCGTTGCCATATACTTCGCTTTCAGCGGGCAACGCCTCAACTAATTGAAGAAGTTCGACATGACCAGTTGCACATCTGTTTTACGCATATGCCAAGGAATAAAGGGATAGCTGCTCTTAATTATTGCCGTTGAATAGGAGGTGCGCATTAGATTACCAAATACGTGATACATTCAAATTCGTATTAGATATTCAGGCTAAAACCGATATATGGTATGATAGAGATAGAAAGATGGAGGGATATAAATGTACTTTGTAGATCGTAGAAAAATTGAACAAATATTAACGTATGCAGATACAATTTTATATACATTTCCTGAACAACCGGCAAATTCACTTGTTCAGCAGTTAGGCTTGGAACGTGCAATTCATCTGTTAATTGAATCGTTTTTAGACGTTGGAAATATGATGATTGATGGGTTTATTATGCGCGATCCAGGGAGCTATAATGATATTATTGATATTTTAATTGATGAATCGGTACTCCCGAAAGAAGATGAACTAGCTTATAAAGAACTTATTCAATTACGGCAGTGCATCGTTCAGGATTATGTTCATATTGATCATACTATTTTGGAACGAACATTATCAGAGCACAAAATGAAGCTAAACCAATTTAGTACACATATACGTACATATTTAGACAATGAAATGGGTGTCGCTCATACGTTTTCAAATAATACATGAAAGTGTGATTGAATGAAAAAACGAACACCAATTAAACAGCAATTATTGCATGTAATAAAAAAAGATGGCGAGAGTACGATAAAATCGATTATGTCGTATTTTACCGTGTCCGAAGTAGCAGTAAGACGCCACCTTCATGAGCTTATAAATCAAGGTTTTATTAAAGATAATCGTATCAAACAAGATATTGGTCGTCCTTATCATACATACGAGCTAACAGATAAAGGCCATCGTACATTTCCCAATCAATACGAACAGCTTCCCATCGAGCTTTTAAATGACTTAAAAGCAATCAAAGGAACAGAAGCGGTTGATGAATTACTGGATAAACGAATGGGTAGAGAAGAAGAACGTTATCGATCGCGCTTAAGCTCGGATGATTTTGACAAAAAGATTGCTGAAATTGCTCGTCTACAGGACGAAAAAGGGTATATGGTTGAATATGAAAAAACGGAAGCTGGCGATTACGTCTTAAAAAATTACAATTGCCCAATTATGAATTTGGCAAATGCGTATGATAGAGTTTGTCATAATGAAAAAAAGGTCCTAGGTAATTTATTTTCCGATAGTGTCGTTTATTCGGAGGCTTGTCTTACAAAAGGAGATAATTGCTGTAAGTGGATCATTAAAAAGCCGAAAAAACAGTGATGTATTATTCTTTACTTAGAAGAGGTGCTAAAGCGTTTGAAAAATTATAAAGGGTACTTAATTGATTTAGATGGTACGATGTATCGAGGGAATGAGCGAATTGAAGCAGCTGCGGAATTTATTAACCACTTGCAGCTAAATAATATCCCATATTTATTCTTAACGAATAACTCAGCATATACGCAAGCAACAATTTCAGAAAAACTGAATAAGATGGGGATTCCGTCAACAGAAGAGCATGTATTTACGACGAGTAAAGCGACAGCAAAGTACATTTTGCAAAAGAAGGAAAAAGCACGATGCTTCGTAATTGGTGAAGAGGGATTAATTCAAGCACTCAATGACGAACAATTAGTCGTCACAGATGAGAACTGTGATTTTGTAATTTCAGGCATAGATCGAAATATTACGTATGAAAAGCTTGCAAAAGCTTGTATTGAAGTGCGTAACGGTGCGACATTTATTTCAACAAATAGTGATGTCGCAATACCAACAGAGCGAGGTTTGCTGCCTGGTAACGGCGCGCTTACTTCAGTAATTACAGTCAGTACTGGTGTGGAGCCCATTTTTATAGGTAAGCCAGAAACAATTATTATGAATGAAGCAGTGTCCCAGTTGAATGTAAATAAAAGTGATATTTTAATGATCGGAGATAATTACGATACAGACATTCAGGCAGGTATTCAGGCAGGAATTGATACGTTAATGGTGTTTACAGGTGTTACTCAGTATGAGGAGCTACCTAAACTAAAACAAAAGCCAACGTACCATGTTAAAAATCTGGCAGAATGGGTAGCTATTATTTAACTTGAATGTAGTAAACTGGAAAAATACAGAAAGTAAAAAAAGGAAGTCAGGTCGTTTATATAATAAACAGCCTGACTTCTTTAATTTCTTCCCCCATTATTAATTTCAAATTGGAGGAAAAATACGCATTTCAACATTACCTATTTATTAATCGTCAAGTAAAATGTCATTCGCCGCACCATGTGCCAATCTACTCGATGCAGCTGCAGCGATTGCTCCAACGATATCGTCTAAAAATGTATGCACCTCGCCTGTAGACTTGTCATTTAAATGCTTTAATATACCTGGTTTTTGTTTATCGATATATCCATAATTTGTAAACCCGATCGATCCATAAACATTTACAATAGAAAAAGCGATTATTTCGTCAATTCCATATAAGCTTTCATCTCTGTCGATAATTTTTTGCAATGGTTGATCGAGTTGTTTTTTTTCTGCTAACGTATCAAGCTGAATTCCAGTTAATATCGCATGCTGTACTTCACGTTTAGCTAGCACACGATTAACATTATGCAAGCATTCTTTTATTGTTAAATCTTCAATATATTTTGATTGTAAATAAAAAACGAGCTCGGCAATGTGTTGCAAAGTAACACCACGTTGTTTTAACGATTCTCTCGCCTTAGCTTCTAACTCATCATGCTTTGTAATTTTATCCATTATAGTCACCTAACTTTCATAAATTTACGGATTACGGAACAAATCCTTTTTGAAAGGCAATAGTACACTTTGCGTTACATAAGCTATATAAAGAGCAGAAAGGAGAGGTATCTTATGAAGCAACTGTTACAATCGTTCTATGCTGTTCATGAGCCGATACATACAGAAGTTGATGGCCAAAAAGGATATACGGACGGTGAATATTTATATTTTACCATGCCAATGAAAAACAAGGAAACAATTCATATGGAACAGGCTGCTATCGCTCATTTTTTACTGGAAAATGGCTATCATTATGTAGCTTGCCCGATACAAAATATACATGAGGAATGGTTTACCGAATACGAAGGGAAGCCATATATAATTTATCGTGTAAAAGCGTTGCAAAGCGAATTACCCCAATCCCATGGAGGTCAGTTGGCTTCCTTCCATTTAGAAAATAGCGTATACCGGTTTCAACCACAATTACTTTCGAGCTATGGGCTATGGACCGCATTATGGGGGAAGAAAATAGACACACTTGAAAAAATAGTGTTAGATAGGATAAAACATGATTGTACTGCTTTTAATGTAAAGCTAAGGGATATATTGCCATATATTATTGGGTTATGCGAAAATGCAATTCAATATGCTCAAGAAAGTGAAAAAGAAAAGCGACATAATGAAAGCGATCAAGGAACAATTACCTTTTACCGTTATAATAATAATATAAATCATTCAATTATATGGGCACATGATTTAATCTACGATCATCCTGCTCGTGATTTGGCAGAACAAATTCGTAAAGACTTCCTCCAAGAGCATTTTCATTTGGATAACGTTTATACTTTTATACAAGATTATGAAGCCGTCCGTCGCCTTTCTATATTTTCCATTCGTTTATTGTATGCGCGCTTAATTTTTCCCATTCATTTATTTGATTGTATTGAGAAAGTTATAGAAAACCCAGGAAATGATCTTTTTGAGAAAGAATTTTACTCAATTTTGAACGAGCAGCAAAAATACGAGCAAAAGCTAGGTCAGTTTTATAATACGCTTGAAATTGATACTCAACGTTTACAAATACCTATGTTACAATGGTTGTAAATGGTAAAAATGGAGCGATTAACCTTGCAGAAACCACTTATTTTTATTACACGAAAGATACCCGATGAAATAATAAAACCTTACGAGAATCATTTTCAATTTAAAATGTGGCAAAGCGAAGATGAACCAATACCGAAAGATGTATTAATCGAGGAAGTTAAGCGTGCAGATGGTTTATTATGTTTAATTACTGAGCAAGTGGATGAGGAATTATTGCAACAAGCACGACATTTAAAAATCATTGCGAATATGGCCGTTGGCTTTGATAACATTGATATTAAAGCAGCAAACGAAAAAGGAATTATCGTAACGAACACCCCCGATGTTTTAACAGAAACTACAGCTGATTTAACTTTTGCATTATTAATGGCAACAGCACGAAGGATAACAGAGGCAAGTAATTATGTTAAACAAGATAAGTGGAAGCATTGGGCCCCGTTTTTGCTTGCAGGTTCAGACATTCATCATAAAACGATTGGGATTGTCGGAATGGGAAGAATTGGTGAAGCTGTTGCAAGAAGAGCAAAGGGCTTTGGCATGGAGATTAAATATCATAATCGTTCGAGAAATGAGCAGGCGGAAGCCGAGCTTGGAGCAACATATCTTAGTTTTGACGCATTATTAAGGGAAGCCGATTATATCGTTTCACTTATTCCACTTACAGATGAATCAAAGGAAATATTTAATGAACAAGCATTTCAAAAGATGAAACGATCAGCCATTTTTATTAATGCTTCCCGTGGTGGAGTCGTAGATGAGCAAGCTTTAATCCGAGCATTAAAGAATGAAGAGATTACAGCTGCTGGATTGGATGTATTTACAGAAGAGCCGATCGCTTCGACGCATCCGCTTGCCCAAATGGAAAACGTCGTCTGTTTGCCCCATATTGGTTCAGCGAGTATGGAAACAAGATACAAGATGCTTTCTTTATGCTTGAGAAACATTCAAGCGGTATTTTCCGGGGAAAAACCAATTACACCAATTACTTAACCATAAACCAGGTGCTAATAAATTATTAAAAAGTCAGGCAGTTCGATCTCTGTGAGATGACAACCACCTGACTTTTTAAATTTTTTAAATGAATCATATAAAAAACTATGACAAATTGTTTGTATAAGCCACTTTTAAAACACTTGCTCGATTTCCTTAACACCTGGTACTTCTGTAGTTAACGCCCGTTCAATTCCTGCTTTTAACGTAATTGCTGAGCTCGGACAGTTCCCGCACGCACCCATCAATCGTAGTAAAACAACACCATTTTCATCTACATCTATAAGTTCAACATCTCCACCGTCACGCAATAAAAAAGGTCTTAATTTATTTAGTACTTCTTGAACTTGTTCTTTCATTCTCGATCCGCTCCTTTTAAGCATCGTTTATATATAAAATTGAATTAATAACTTGAGGATACTCTGTATCTATTTTATAATGATTCCCGCCTTTTGTAAAACAAAAGTAACTTTGCGATTGAGTCACGTATTTGTGGGTGTTATTTTAAGAAGTTAAAAAACCTCTCTTTGTATTCGTTAATTTTAGTATTGATTCCTACCGACCGCAGTAGATATACACTACGCTTTCCGTGCCCGCGGAAAGCATCGTGTATACTTGCTTGAGCTCGTGTAAAGGTGGAAGAATCATGGAAAACGCATGCAAAAAAAGAGGGTGGATTATTTTTAAAATAGAACGGAAGAATAGGTGGCTAAATCGCGATGACTTAAATATTTGAAACGATAAGAAGCTCTTTGTATACTTATAGATAGAAAGAAAAATTGCAGTAAGTAAAGGAGGGGCATAATGGTTATATCAATTACCGATGATGCTCGCCGCCAAATAGAAGAGATGATGGAAGACGAACCGAAAAATGCTCGGTTGCGTTTTGGAGTAAAAGGTGGCGGCTGCAGTGGATTGTCTTACTCACTAGGATTTGATTATGAAGTGAATGAAGAGCTTGATAAAATAGACGAAATAAATGGGATTCCTGTTGTCATATTTAAACAAGATATCCCCATTATTGAAAATACAGTGATTGATTTTAAACAAAATATGATGGGCGGCGGCTTTAGTATAAATAATCCGAATGCAATTGTTTCTTGTGGTTGCGGATCCTCTTTTCGGGCAAAGGATACGGAAGGAACACCAGAAAAATGCTAACTCTACCATTGTTTTAGAGTATGTAAATAGCCTATACAGACCTTCTTTAGTTAATAAAAGCAACTCTTTACAAGTTAATTTCGTGTAAAGAGTTGCTTTTATTCGTTCGTTAAAACATGCTTGTCGAATGCTTCGGTTGTCTGCGCGCTGTCGGATCAATATACTGAATGGCGTTGTTAATAGCTGTAGGTCCTTCTCCGAACCCAGTTGCTATTAATTTAACCTTTCCTGGGTATGTGTTTATATCACCTGCTGCGTAAATGCCTGGGATGTTCGTTTCCATTTTAGAATTCACAACAATACTATTTCTTTCAATGTCGAGTCCCCAATTTTTAATTGGACCTAGCTTTGAAATAAAACCATAGTTGCATAAGACAGCATCTGGATGTAATACGATTTTTTTATCTCCACGTGTTTCTTGCAATAATACGCGTTCAATTTTTTCATTTCCAGTTACTTCTATAGGGACATATGGTGTTAGAACCTCGACACTTGAATCAAAAAGTTGTTTTATACTATGTTCATGCGCCCGAAATTCATCACGTCGATGAACAATTGTTACTTGCTTAGCAATTGGTTCTAGCATTAATGCCCAATCAACTGCAGAATCGCCACCACCTAATAGCAAAATATGTGCATCTTTAAAATGATCCATATTTTTTACATAGTAGTGGAGGTTACTCTCTTCGAACCGTTCACAGTTTTCGATGTTTAGCTTTCGAGGTTGGAAAGCTCCGTTACCAGCGGTTATTATAATTGTTTTACTATAATGAATGTCACCGTTTGCTGCTTTCAACTTAAATGTTTGATCTTCTAAACGCTCTACTTCCTCTATCGATTGCCCTAATACAATGGTTGGATCGAACGTTTTTAATTGATCCCCTAAATTGTCGACAAGCTCCTGTGCACGAATTTTAGGAAACCCAGCAACGTCATATATATATTTCTCCGGATAAAGAGCGGTTAATTGACCACCGATGTGTGGTAGACTCTCAATTATTTTCACACTTGCTTGTCGCATTCCACCATAGAAAGCAGTAAATAAACCTGCAGGGCCTGCGCCAATAATAGTGATATCATAAAGTTTGTCTGTCATATTATTACCCCCAATTAATGAACAAAAGCAATACAATCTTATAGTATCATAAATAATTGTTCAAAGTATAACGATGTTGTTTATCAATTCTTTCACTTACAATTTACGCATACCGATTTTTGTCGTTTATCGTACGTGTAAATTGTTTACTATTTGAAGAGATCGTGACACTTAATAAATCATGCTTGAATTTGCATAGTAAAAGTAATACTATTAATTACGGTACATTTCATAGGTGTTACAAATAAACAATTTATATTACAATTAAATTTCGAATTGAAATATGGCAGGAATGTCGTGTTAATAAAATCGATTGATAAAGTAATGGAAGTGAGGACACGAATGAGTAAGCCAAATATTGTAATATTAGGTGCTGGCTATGGAGGAATGATTACAACAGTAAAATTACAAAAATCCCTCTTAGCAGAAGAAGCTAATATTACACTAATAAATAAACACGATTATCACTACCAGTCAACGTGGCTACATGAAAATGCTGCGGGAACGACCCATCATGATCGCACGAGAATACCAATTCAAGATATTATTCATAGAGAAAAAGTACAATTTATTCAAGATACTGTATGTGCTATCGATCCAGAGGAAAAGAAGGTCAAGCTTTCGGATGGGGAAGTTTCATATGACATTTTAGTAATTGGACTTGGGTTCGAAGCAGCTACATTCGGTATAGAAGGTCTAGCTGAACATTCGTTTACAATTAATAGTATTAATAGTGCTCGCTTAATTAGGGAGCACATTGAATACAATTTCGCACTTTACAATAATGAACAGAGGAAAAAACAAGCACGATTAAACATTGTAGTTGGTGGAGGCGGACTTACAGGGGTTGAGTTTTTAGGAGAGTTAGCGAATCGTGTACCTGAACTTTGTCGTGAATATGACATTGATAAGGCAATGGTTCGTATAATTAATATTGAAGGTGCATCAACTATATTGCCAAACTTTGAATCACAGCTTGTAGAATATGCTATTAACTCATTAGAAGCACGCGGAATTGAATTAATAACAGATGCTAGCATTAAAGAATGTCAAAAGGATCATGTTATTTATGAAAAAGATGGAATAGAAATGGAAGTCCCTACGATGACAACTGTGTGGGCAGCAGGCGTACAAGCAAACGAAATTGTTCAACAGTCGGGCTTTCAAACAACAAACGGGAAAGTTAAAGTTAGAAAAGACATGCGAACTCCTGAATATGATGACGTTTTTGTCGTTGGCGATTGTGCTCTTGTGATGGATGAACAAACAAATCGACCAGTTCCAGCAACGGCACAAATAGCTGTACAGGAAGCTTCTCTTGTAGCTCAAAATATAAAAGCACTAGTAAAAGGAAGAGAACTCCAGAAGTTTGAACCGAATTTAAAAGGGACCGTTGCTTCATTAGGAGAAGATGATGCGGTAGGAGTTGTCTTCAACAATCGTAAGTTATATGGCTGGAAGGCAATGATTATGAAGCAATTAATTGAAAATCGGTATTTGTACATGTTAGGTGGCTTTAAATTAATGTTGAAAAAAGGAAAGTTTAATCTATTTGTATAGCTGTGAAGAAGAAGCACTACGGTATGTATAAAACAGATAATGAAACTCAATTATCGTTTGCTCCTATGATTATTAGATAAAGAAGTCTATTAAATAGATGCAATTTAATTGGCGTTTTACTTATTTTGCGATATGATTGGAAGCGGAAGGAGCTAAGTCAGTGATTCAACTCATTGTTTCTATTTTATTATATTTCGTTATTTTTTTCGGTATTTCATTTATTTTAAATATGTTAATCCGCCGAACGTGGGTAATGGCGTTTATTTATCCAGTTATTGTGCTTCTAATTGTAGATGGGATTTCTACTTTTGAATATTTTAAAAATCCTATAGGTTCGTTTTCAATAGCCTTTTCTAAGCTTGTTAGCTTGACAATTGTTGATATTATTATATTGTCATCTGGACTTCTAGGTACGATTGTATCCGGTCTCGTTATTAAGTTTCTGCGTAAAAATGGCTATCAAATGTTTTAATATTTATGTCGTTTGTCTTGAATTTTAATTAAATGATGAATAAATTTGACCTCTATTGGAAAAGATGACTTCCAAAGAGGTGTTTTTTATGAATAAAATCAAGTTTATTCGCAGGCTTACTATGACAGTGCTATGCTTTGGGGCGATGTATGCAACAGCAGTCTCTATTTCAAACATTACATGGCAAGATATTAAACAAGGAGCCGTTCAAGCAAATGCCGATCCGACGGTCCTGCGAATAGAAAAACAGGAACCGTATCGCTCTGTGCGTTTTGAAGAGAAAAAATTAAATAGTAGACTTGAAAAAAAACAGTATATTTCAAGTGAGCAAATTGAAGGACCGAAAACATTAGAAGAAGCAATTAATCTTGAACAATACCCAAGAGAAACGGTTATTGCGACAGGGTATACAGCTGGGGTAGAATCAACAGGTAAAACACCAGAACACCCGCAATATGGAATTACTTTCTCTGGTGTTAAAGTGAAGCGTGATTTGTATTCTACCATCGCTGCAGACTTATCTATCTATCCGTTAGGAACGATACTTTATATTCCCGACTATGGCTATGGTGTTGTCGCGGATAAAGGTGGAGCGATTAAAGGAAATAAAATAGACTTGTACTATCCAACCGTTGATCAAGTGTATTCGGAATGGGGAAAAAAAGAAGTGGAAGTATATGTTATTAAACGTGGAAATGGCAAAATTACAGAAAAAGAAATTGTTGCCCTCAATGAAAATAAAGCATTACAAGTGTTTAGAGAACAAATAAGAGCCGAATAAGAAAAACCATTATCCGTTTGTGCGATTCAAACGGACAATGGTTTTTTACTTATGCATATCGTTGTATAAAACGCTACGAAAGAGCTGTATGAATAGGTTTTGGCTGCTAGCGGAATTAAAGTTCGTCTCTTTAAAGAAGTTTCCTTCCGAAATATTAAAATTGATAAAGCAAAAATGCGATGCCGATTCCTGATAAGCCACCAAAGAGCACTTCTATTGGTTGGTGTCCGAGCAATTCTTTTAACTCTTTTCTTTTTTCATATTCGGCTTTTTTGTTCCAATCTTTTGCTTCTTCTATGAAATATTGAAAGTCTTTTACAAGCTGATTTAATAAAATTGCTTGTTCTCCTGCTTGTCTCCGAACACCGGTAGCGTCAAACATAATGATGATGCTGATTACGAATGAAATTGCAAACGATGTCGACATCACACCATCCAAAATCCCTATCCCAGTTGTTAATGCTGCAACAGCTGCAGAGTGGCTGCTCGGCATACCGCCCGTACTGAAAACAAGCCCTGGAACAAATTCTTTCGTTACGATTAGCCGAATAGGTACTTTAATAACTTGAGCAAAGACAATCGCTGTCAGTGCGGCGACCAAAGGGAAATTTAAAAATAGATTCATAAATAAGCTATGTCCTTTCTACCGGTTTTCTTCGCTTCTATAATAAGCGTTTTTCTTTTTGTAATTTGAAAGGCATCTTCTTCACTTTTCTAAATTACGATTGGATAGCTGTTTCAAGGGCAATTTCCATCATTTCATGGAATGTTGTTTGTCTTTCTTCTGCAGAAGTAGACTCTCCAGTTATAACATGATCAGAAACAGTTAGGATGGATAGCGCTTTACAGTCATATTTTGCTGCTAATGTATACAGTGCAGTTGTTTCCATTTCAACAGCAAGTACATTATATTTCGCTAACAATTCATTAATTTCCTGTCCATTATCCCGATAAAATGCATCACTTGTAAATATATTTCCGACCTTTATATCCAATTCTTTCTGCACACCAAGCTCATAAGCAGCTTTTAGTAAGCCAAAATCAGCAAGAGGTGCATAATCAATACCTGCAAAGGTCATGCGGTTCATTTGCGAATCTGTTGTAGATCCTTGTGCTAAAATAACGTCCCGGACATTTACCTCTTTTTTCAGTGCACCGCATGTACCTACACGAATGAGCTTTTTTACGTCATAGCTCTGAATTAATTCATTGACGTAAATTGAAATGGATGGGACGCCCATTCCGCTTCCTTGTACTGAAATACGCTCTCCTTTATATGTACCTGTATAACCGTACATGCCACGTACTTCATTGTACTGTGTAACATCCTCTAAATAGTTTTCAGCAATATATTTTGCTCGTAATGGGTCTCCAGGAAGCAAAATAGCCTCCGCAATATCACCTTTGTTTGCTCCAATATGTACACTCATTTTAAATTCTTCCTTTCCGCTTTTTTATTAAAATAATTTATTATAAAAATGCATTTCTAAATCAGATAGCTTTTGCAATGCAGCTTTGCTGTAATCCGTGTTGGAATGATGTAACTCTTGTTTTATGTCAGCAATGGCTTCTTTTAAAGATTGTTTGTAGTCTGGAATTTCCCCAACATATGGGACTACCTTACGTTTAGCGACATTCATTTTTTCAGTAAAAGCTAATGCTTTTCTTTCATGGAAGGCTACACCGTCGACTTTACCAGGGTTGTGTAGATCTCCTTGTTGTGGATGCTTAACAACGGCTAATACTTTAACAAGGTAGAAGTTTCGACGATCTTCAAGGACTTTTCCGATATAGCTGCCTGAATTGTAGCTTGCTTCTACGACATCACCTATATTGATATTCGCCACTTTTTCTCAACCTCCTTCTTTTATACTTCTCTTCTATTGTGTCAAAAAAAGAACAAATTGGCGAATAATAGGTAATTCTATTTAGTAAAAAATTTAAATTTGCTATAATCGATATGAAGGAAGTGATTTCAAATGATGATGGAATTTTTGTATTTCCCTGAAGACAAATCGGAGTATATTCCAGCATTTATTATGCTTGTTATTTTTATGGTTGGTGCGATTGCCGCCATGTATTTATTTTATAAAAAGTCAAAAAAAGAAGAACAGTTTTTTGATGAACATTATGAAGAATACAAGCAGTTGAATGATCCAATCGAAAATGATAAAACAAAACGGTATTAATAGTTCGTTAAATGATGTATGTGTAAGTAGCGAGCACAATCAAACTCTAGTTGTCAACTAGGTAATTGGAACGTTGCTTTGTAAACTTTATCGATCATGTATTCGTAATAATAGGAAGGGTAAGTAAAATTCAGCTTTACTAAATAGCATCCCTATTATAGAGGAAATAATTGCATATAAAACTTTTGGTTTTCGATAACCTTTCCATCGGAAAATGCGACATAGTTTCATATTAGCCTTTAGAAGTATCTTTCCACCTTTGTTAGTTTTTATTAATGACTACAATTTGGGAGATGCTTTTTTGTATTTTAGTACACTGTTTTTCGGCAATATGCAACCTTTCTATAACGGAAAACGTTGTATAATCAACTGACGTAAAAAGGGGGGGAGTTTGTGGATGCACTAATTATCGCTTGTAAAGAGGGGAATTTACAAGCATTTGATAAATTGATTGGCCACTACAGCCCTGCGATTGAGCGGCTTTTGTTTCAAATGGGCATGATCTTGTCGTTACGATTAATAAAGAAGAAATTACCCGTTTTGATTTAGAGCAGTCTATTACGGAATAATAAACGAATTTAACGATTAATCCTGTGGGTTTTGTGAATACTAAAAGAGAAGTCTATTTTCACAATCCTAAAGGAGTAGCCAATATGCGTTTGCTTTTTCTGCTAATTTTCACAGCAATTCTCTTATCTTGTCAAACTGGTGCAAAAACAGCACAGACGGTAAATATGTATAATACCGATGGCGACATGGTTGGAACAGCTAAACTATCGGAAACACCAGATGGGATAAATATTAAGTTGAAGCTGGAAGGATTAACCCCAGGCTTTCATGGCATCCATGTGCACGAATATCCAAAATGTGAAGGTCCTGATTTTATAAGTGCGGGTAATCATTTTAATCCGGATGGTAAAGAGCATGGACTGATGCATCCGAAAGGCGCGCACTTAGGTGACTTGCCTAATATTGAAGCAGATGCTAGTGGAATTGTTGATATTGAATTAATGCTCGCTGAAGCAACATTATTGGACGGTAAACAATCGTTGTTAAAAGGTGAGGGTACGTCTTTAATTGTTACGAAGGATCCGGATGATGGGATGAGTCAGCCTGGTGGTAATGGCGGGACTCGAATAATTTGCGGGAAAATTTCACCGGATACGAAAGAGAATGAAACCCCAACAGATCCAACCGAATCTAACGAAAAAGAAGACGAAGGTTAAGTTAACTTTAGAAGAAGTGCAATCGAGCATTTGGATGGTTTAAGGAAGTTCTTTTAAGCAACACGGTTAATTATACAAATCAAAAATACCGAAAAAATCTTATAAATTCATTATTAAAAGAGAAGCCAGTTTACGGTCTGACTTCTCTTTCAAAGGTGTAATTTTACTAAGTAACTTATATCTCTGGAGCACAGGTGAATTGTACCGAGCAAGTATAGTTAGAGCGCATTTACGGCATGAACGATACGGTTTATACCTTTTTCCAACATTTGACGTGGACAAGCAATATTTATACGCATGAACGCCGCCCCTGCTTCACCATATGCAGCACCAGGGTTAAGACCTACTTTAGCTTCTTCAATCATAAATTTGTGTAGTGCCTCGCTATCCATTTGTAATGAACTACAATCAACCCAAAGAAGATACGTACCTTCTGATCGCACAACTTTTAACGATGTGTTAGTTTCAAGCTGGTCAATTGCCCACGTCTTATGTTGTTCTAACAATTGCATTAGAGATTGTAGCCATGACTCTCCATGTTTATATGCGGCTTCCATCGCGATAACCCCAATTGTATTTAGCATATTGAATCCTTGCTGTGCTAACGCATCATTAATAATCGTTCGCTTTCTTTCATCAGTTGTTATCATGTACGATGCTTGAAGTCCTGCTAAATTAAAAGTTTTCGTTGGAGACATGCATGTTATCGTCTGTTGTGCAATTTCATCTGATAAGGAAGCGATAGGGATATGTTGGTTGCCTGGAAACGTTAAATCAGCATGAATCTCGTCTGCTAATATTAATACATTGTATTTTAAACATAATCTTCCTATTTCCAGTAACTCTTCTTTTTTCCAGACGCGTCCTACTGGATTATGTGGTGAACATAAGATGAACGCTTTAATTCCTTGTTTAAACTTATTTTCTAAATCGGTAAAGTCAATTTTATAATAATTATTGTCTAAAATAAGTTCATTTTCAATTACTTGGCGGTTACTCCCCTTAATGATTTGAAAGAAGGGAGTATATACGGGTGTTTGTAGCAATATTTTATCATTTGGTTGTGTAAATGCTTGAATTGCAATATGTAAGCTTGTGATAACACCAGGGCTAAACGATAACCAGTTTTGCTTAATTGACCAAAGATGTCTATTTTCAACCCATTTGACAATCGCTTCCTTAATTTCTGAGTCAATAATCGTATAGCCATATATTCCGTGATCTGCACGATTTCTTATCGCTTCATTTACTGCTTCTGGAGCTTTAAAGTCCATATCAGCGACCCACATTGGTAGTACATCTTTCGATTTAAAAACAGTATCTAACGCATCCCACTTATATGACTTTGTTTCTTTTCTATTTTGTACGTCTTCAAATAAATTCATTGTATTCTCCTTTATTCAGGTAATATGTTAATTATATCGAATATCGAGTTATTTTACATCGTTCACGAATTGTTTAGATTGAGTCACGTATTTGTGGGTGTTATTTTAAGAAGTTAAAAAACCTCTCTTTGTATTCGTTAATTTTAGTATTGATTCTTACCGACCGCAGTAGATATACACTACGCTTTCCGTGGGCCCGGCCTCAGCCTCCTCTAGAAAATCAGCGGTGTTATTCATGTGTATATCGTTCGAAGTAAAATTGATCACATATTATCTAGTTAGATTCGTGCATCTGTTCCCCCACAACCATTTTACTCATACATTTGTTTATGTATAAACAATAGAGCAAAAAAAGAGCAAAGCGATAATCGCTTTGCTTACAGGGGGAATACGAGAAAGTCTTACATAACATAGTATACCCCGATGAATGGATTATAAACATAAAATCATAAAAAATATTTTTAATCCAATTATCGGTTTCTTTAGAAATGCAACTACTTAAAAACTGTGTTTTAAGCCCAGTTTATTGACGAAATTCAATTAGGAGGATGAACAGCTGCCCTCCATTCGTATAATTTTTTTTATATGGTAAAGACTATTTTATACTGACAAACGAATTGCTTTGTTTCAGTATATAAACACTATGTAGGATTTATTATGCTTATCATATTAAGGGGGTGAAGCAAATGAGTGGAATACAACGAGCTGCACTGGCAATTATGATTATAGGTGCCATCAATTGGGGGTTAATTGGCTTATTTCAATACGACTTAGTTGCGGCTATTTTTGGACAAGGAAGTCAAGCAGCCGGTTTTGCACGCATTATATATACATTAGTTGGGATTAGTGGTTTAATTAGTTTGTCGTTACTCTTTCGATCAGATCGAGCATTTATGGAGCAGGCTGAACAAGAGCCACGAACAGATATTTAATCGAAAAAAAGCTTTCTCCAATAGGGAGAAAGCTTTTAAGTGCAGATTAAACGTTTTTAGTTTTTATACAGCTTTTCCCGTTCTGTTGACTGTTTTAGCCAATCTTCCAATTTATCCTTTAGTGTATGGAATCCTGGTGATTCTTCTTCAACAGGATTTAATTTGGGAGCTTTTTTGTTCGTCGTTTTTTCTGCCGACGCAGCTGCTGGCTCCTCTGTAGCACGAATGGAGAGGGATATTTTATTACTAGCTTCATCAATTTGTATTATTTTTACGTTAACCTCATCCCCTACGTTCAAATGCTCGTTAATATCATTAACAAATCCATTCGTCACTTCCGAAATATGCACCAGTCCTTGGATGTTATCAGAGACAGTTACAAAGGCGCCGTACGGCTGAATTCCAGTTACTTTTCCAGTAATTATTTGTCCGACTTCAAGGTTGTTTGTCATGGTTGAACAACTCCTACTTGTATTATGAAAATTTCACAGATTATTTTATAATAACATAAAGATGATAGGCATTCAAAGGATTAAATTACAAGGATTGAGTCACGTATTAGTGGACGAATATTTAAAATCCTGAAAAACACCTTTTTGTATCGTCTGTTTTAATGTACGTTGACGGCTGAAATATACTCGCTTTCTTTGAGCCATGAAAAGAGCATTCATTTTGCTGTTTTAGGTTAACGAAAAAAAGCAACGGAACTACATGTGTATTGAAGATCGCCGTTGCTAATTTGTTTATAGTAAGTTAAGAAAAAACAAGCTGGAAAAATGCTTCTTATGTTACTTCTCCATATAAAAATTATGATTTACTTTAAAGGGACGTAAATAATAGTCAATAAACGATTACATTGCTTGCTGTAGTGTCTTTTTAATATCTTCATACGAAGCTAACCAGAAGGACTCATCTTCTTTAAATGTTTTTGAAGTATGCATAATAAGTGATTGGAACTTTTCATCATAATTAACGGAATTTTTTTCTGGAAGATCTTTCTTTAATTCATCTGTAAATTGCTTTGTTTTTGGTGCAAGTGGTCCCCATTTCCCTACCTCATCTCCGCTTTCGTTTATAAAGATAAAGATAGGAATTATCCGCTTTCCATTTGTTAAGTAGTGATCCATAAAGTCAGGGTATTTATCACGAGCGAGAAATCTGACTGCCATGTCCGACTTTTGAGCCAATCGAAGGAGTACAGGAATATTTAACATGCAATGTCCACACCAAGGCTCCGCTATAACAATCACATTTAATTTCTTTTGTTTTAAGCTTTGTAAAAAGCCTTCATCATTCGCTGGTATTTGAAATTGGTTATAAATGTGAAAAAATGCTTCCTTATGCTTTTCTAATGATTCCATGTACGTGTCAGGTGCAACGCCTTTTTCAAACCATTCCAGTAATTGCATAAAAAGCCTCCTTTAAAATTTGAGTGAGTTACGTTACATATAGTTTAGCGAACGTATCTGTATTCGTAAACGGAAGTGCTCCAACAATTAATATTTGGTATGATAATAAAAAGATATATTTAGGAGGATGCTAACTTGGAACAGGAAAATGATAAATTTTTATTTGATTTATTAAATACACCGTCCCCTTCAAGTAATGAAATGGAAATACAAAAAAAGTGGATATCATACGTTGAACCATATGTAGATGAAATAAGAACAGATCATGCCGGTAATGCAATTGGCGTACTTAACCCTGAAAAAAGCTTTAAAGTTTTATTAGCTGGTCATTGTGATGAGATTGGATTGATTGTTAATCGGATTGATGACGCTGGATTCTTACACTTTGATAAAATGGGTGGCATCAATCCAAAGGCAGCGGTAGGTATGAAAGTTACGGTTCTTGGATTTAGTCAAACGTGTACAGGTGTAATCGGGGTTAATGCACAGCATCATGGCGGTTTAAAAGATGCGTTTGGACTAGAAGATTTATTTATTGATTGTGGGTTTAAGTCGAAAGCCGAGGCAGAGAAATATGTACAAATAGGAGATTTGGCTGTTTATAAAACAGAACCAGTACAACTGATGGATCGATATGTTTCTGGCAGAGGGTTGGATAATCGTACAGGTGCATTTATTGTTGCAGAAATTATAAAACGATTAGCAAAGATGGAATGTCAAGTAGGAGTTTACGCAGCGAGTACAGTAAATGAAGAAACAAACATGGGTGGAGCATATTTTGCTGCTTCAGCTGTAGCGCCTACAATGGCAATTGCTTGTGACGTAACGTTTGCAACCGACTATCCTGGTGTAAATAAAAATAAATATGGTGACGTTCAACTTGAAAAGGGGCCAGTTATTGCTAAAGGTGCTCCAATCAATAGAAAAATAAATAAACTTTTGGAAATGGCAGCAAGACAAAAGCAGATAAATTTGCAATATGAGTTAACACCCCGCATGACAGGTACGGACGCTGATAAAATGCGCTTAACTGGGAAGGGTGTTCCAGTTGCACTCGTTTCTTTGCCATTACGCTATATGCATTCTCCAGTAGAAACAGCGAGCAAAAAAGATATTGAAGAAGTGATTGAATTACTCGTTTCAATGATTGCTGGATTAACCGGGGAAGAAAACTTAAATCCTTTGGAAGACTAATTCAGTGCTTGAAATGTCCTTAATAAGTAAAATATGTAAAAAACAACCGGAAATAATGCCGGAAGTGAGTGTTGTTTTTGAGTAAGTTCAAGGACTTTTCTTGAAAAGTGGATAGATTTGTTCTGAACTTTGAGCGCGACAACCGCAGCCCATTTTGGGGAGAAGAATTCTTCATAGTCCTTCACTATGCATGCGTTGTATTTACGATAAACGTTGTACAAAAGTGAGAGATTAATAAACGAACGCCTTGCAAAATGAAATGAAAGCTGTATAATAAGTGGTAATAAAATATCGATTCCATTTTCGGGGCAGGGTGAAATTCCCGACCGACGGTAAGGAAGTTGAATTCCAAGCCCGTGACCCGCAGCGGCAATTGCCGAGCGGTTGACCCAGTGTAAGTCTGGGGCCGACAGTTACAGTCTGGATGGGAGAAGATGAAGCCGTTTTTTGATATGGTTGTACCATGTCTAATTTTCCTATGCACATACATGCCCTAAAGCCGATAGTATTGGTTTTAGGGTTTTTTAGTTAGGATGAACAAACGTATGCAAAACGGCTTACCCTTCATCAGTAAGATATGGATCGATATAGGATGAAGGAGGAGATCGATGATGCAGTCATCAAGACGATCATCAAAATTAGTAAAACTCATTATACTTTCTTTGTTAGGAACGATTTCGCTCGGGCTGTTTTTTCTAAATTTCCCGTTGCCATTTTTACCGCCGTATTTAAAAATTGATTTCAGTGATGTACCTGCAATAATGGCGGCACTTATTTTTTCACCATTAGCAGGTGTGCTCGTTGTAGCGATTAAAAATGTTTTATATTTAGTAATCGGGGGAGCGAGTGATCCAATAGGAGTTACTGCAAACTTCCTTGCAGGTGTAATGTTCACTGTCCCAGTAGCAATCCTTTATCATAAGTATAAAGGTGTTAAAAGCGTTGTTTCCGGTCTTATTACAGGGACGATTATAATGGCTGTCGGTATGAGTGTGTTAAACTACTTTATTATTTTACCCGCTTATTCGTGGCTTGTCGGAATGGAAATGAACGATCAAATTAAATGGGTAACAGTTACAGCAGGGGTGCTTCCATTTAACGTGATTAAAGGAATTGTTGTTGGATTGTTATTTGTTCCATTATTTATAAAAATGAAAAGCTGGATTGAAGAAAAGCGTATGAAGTTTGTATAAAAAAACTACAATCAAAATTCTTTTATTAAAAAATAGAAAAGTCAGCTCGTTCCTTTTGTAAAAAAAGGACTGGCTGACTTTTTTATAATTATTTATTAAGCTCATCTTTTTGGAACAACACCTATTGTACAGCGAGAAATGCAAATTAAATCATTTTTCTCATCATGGATGTTAATATTCCATACCATCGTTGTTTTACCGATATGAAGCGGCGTCGCTTTTGCAGTTACAACGCCAGATTTTTTGCTTTTTACATGATTTGCATTTATTTCCATCCCGAAAACATTAAAAGAAGCTTGATCGATGTTTAAATATGCCCCAATGCTTGCAGCAGTTTCTGCTAGCAGTACACTAGCACCACCGTGCAAATAACCTGCTGGCTGATGTGTACGATCATCAACAGGCATCGTCATTTCTACGAGTTCAGGCTTTAGTGTAATTATTTCAATTCCTAATGCTTTCATTAATGTGTTTTGAGGTTTATCCATCTTTCTCTCCTCGTATAATATATTTAGGCATTAATCTTAGCCTATTTATTCTGATTCAATTGTGAGTTTTGAGTTATACCGACTTTATTACTCTGTTACCTTACGCTGCAGGCGGACCTTCCCGCGGGTACGTCTTGAACCTCTTGCTCGCAAAGAGGGCTCACTGTGGGATTCCAAGACGCATGCTTTCCCGCTGGAGTGGCCTTCCATTCCAGATAACTCAGTTTGTGCTCTGATTTGTAAATGAATGACCTGTATCTTATTCTCCTTGCGGTCATAATCGCATTTATAAGCCTGTTTCCTAGTGTACGTTTTGACCTTCAAACACGCAGGCTGTACGCCTTGATATCTTACTATTTAACTATCATTTTCTTGAATATCACCGAAAGTCTTTATTACAAAAGTTTATCTAATAATAAAGACAAGCCGAGCAGTACGCCATAAAATGTATTTGTTTTTCCTGTAGCAATCATTGCTGGCATCATTTCAATTGGGGTCGATTTTCCTTTGAAGCCACGGATAACATCGACTGCTTTTTTTATGCTAACAAATGTAAGTACCGACCAAAAAGGAAGAACTCCACTCAAAATGTAAATTAGTGTTAAACTGTAGGCAAACAGAAAGGAAGCACCTAAAAGGCGTATCGCATTTTGTTTACCGACGAGGATTGCAATAGTTCTTCGTCCATTTAGCTTATCACCGTCTAAGTCGCGAATATTATTAGCAAGTAATATCGCGCCAATAAAAATAGCAATAGGCAATGAAATAAATATAATAGAGGCAGAAACGTGCATTGTTTGGATAAAGTAACTAATAGAAATGATTACTGTACCCATAATGAACCCAGCACATATTTCACCGAATGGTGTATAAGCAATAGGAATTGGACCGCCTGTATACAGATAACCAAAAAGCATGCAAATGAGTCCGATTACAGCAATCCACCAGCTCGACTCCATACATATGTAAATACCGAGCAAAAGGGCAATTCCAAAAAATAAAAGAGCTAAATTGTAAACGGTCTTTGGTGAAATCCCATCGCGTACAATCGTACCTCCGATACCGACCGATTGCTCATTGTCCAGTCCACGCTTATAGTCATAATACTCATTGAACATGTTTGTAGCTGCTTGAATAAGCATAGAAGCGACTAACATGGCGATAAATAAATATATATTGAAGAAGCCTTCTAATAGTGCTGCCATTGTTCCAGTAAATACGGGTACGAAAGAAGCAGTCAATGTATGCGGGCGCAGTAAACGCCACCATATTTGAACACCTTCACGTTCATTTAGTGCTTTTTTTATATCTGTTTTACTTTGCATATTTGCTCTCTCCCTAACATGGTGCATATCAACACTATTTTAGAGAAACGGTTACGACCTGTCAATTTCTAATCGGGGGTTAAGTAGTTGCTGTTACGAAACGTATGGAAACTTTTGAGTGACAGTGGAATCGGTTTGAAAAGGCATTCCTTTAGAAGTGTAATTTACAATAATAGTCCTTTTCTTGAGAAACGGACAAAAAGAGCATAAAATGGAGAAGGAGTCCTCAAGTAGCGTATCGGAGGTTAAAGAAATGATTGAAGTAAAAGAAAAATCAATGGAATCCGTATTCTCTCTCGCCATTCAAAAAGCGAATAAACAAAATACAGTACAAATAGCCAGCTTCACACAAGAAATAAGAATAAAAGATTTGTTAAAATTGTTTGAAGCAGCGAAAAAGTTTAATAAAAACCGTATGTTTTGGACGAGTACAGAAGCTGATTATTCTATTGTTGGGATTGGAAAGACGTGGGAAATTACTGCTCAATCCTCACGTTTTACAGTAACTAAGCAAAAGTGGGAGCAGCTTCTTGCCGAAGCGATTGTCCATGATCCATATGAGGCGGAAGGAACGGGTATTGTAGCTCTAGGTGGTATGTCTTTTGATCCGGATGGACAACAAACAACCTTGTGGAAAAACTTCCTTTCAAGTCAATTTATCGTCCCGGAGTTTATCGTATTTAAAAATAAGTCAAAAAGTTATTTGACGATGACATCAGCCGTACAGCCAAATGACCAATTGGACACGTTTATATCGAAATGGAATCAAATAGTAGAATTACTTGATGCACCGGTTCAATTTCCACAAGCTACAACTATACGCTACAAAAAGGAAATTGGAAGCGAAGAATGGATTGAAATTGTAAAAAAAGCAATAGATGAGATAAAAAAACAACGGGTAAAAAAAATCGTACTTGCTCGAGAACTGCGTGTGAAATTAAATAAACAGGCAGAGGTAGCGGTAGTTTTAAAAAACTTAATAAATAAACAAAAAAACAGTTTCATTTTTGCCTTTGAACAAGGTGAGGACTGCTTTTTAGGTGCTACGCCAGAAAGACTTGTGAAAATACACGGAACTAGCCTATTTTCCACGTGCTTAGCAGGAACTGCACCAAGAGGTAGAACAAAAATGGAAGACAACCAGATTAGCGAAGCACTTTTGCACGATGAAAAAAATAGAGAAGAACATGACTACGTTGTCCAAATGATTAAAAAAAGCGTGGAAGACTATTGTACAGACATTGATATACCGACAGAACCGATCGTATATCAATTGAAAAATCTCCATCATTTATATACACCTGTTCACGCAAAAATCAAAAAAGAGGTTAGCTTATTTGATATTATAGAGAAACTGCACCCTACCCCAGCGCTTGGGGGTGTTCCTAGGGAAGAGTCATTAGCATTTATAAGAGAAAATGAGCAGCTAGACAGAGGATGGTATGGCGCGCCTGTTGGCTGGATCGATAGTAAGGGGAATGGAGAATTTGCTGTCGCAATCCGTTCTGGTTTAATTCAAGGAGATGAAGTTTCCTTGTTTGCTGGGTGTGGCGTAATGAAAGACTCGAATCCGGAAGCGGAATATGAAGAGACAAAAGTAAAGCTACTCCCAATGCTAACTGTTTTGGAGGGCTCGTAATGGATTATACAGAAATACTTACAAAATATACCGGCAATTTTGTGGATGAGCTTGCCCAAAGTGGTCTTCGTAATGTAGTAATATCGCCTGGTTCTCGTTCTACACCACTTGCGATGATGTTTGCCGAGCATGAGCAAATAAAAGACTGGGTAATTATTGATGAACGTTCGGCCGCTTTTTTTGCTTTAGGTATTGCAAAGGAATCAATGAAGCCGGTAGCACTACTTTGTACGTCGGGCACAGCTGCTGCTAATTATTATCCGGCTGTTGTAGAAGCTTATTACAGTCGTATACCGATAATTGTACTTACAGCGGATCGTCCGCACGAATTACGTGATAGTGGAGCATCCCAAACAATTAATCAAATAAATATGTACGGGGACTATATAAAATGGTTTCATGACATGGCACTGCCAGAAGCTTCGGAGCAATCATTAAGCTATGTACGTAGTAAGGCTTCTCGGGTTATTTATGAAGCTTGTTCTGGAAATAAAGGTCCAGTGCATTTGAATTTTCCATTTCGTGAGCCTCTCGTTCCAGATTTCAATGTAACTGATTTTTGGGGTAAGAGAAATGAAAGACGACCATATCATGCGATGATGTCGGGGGAAAAGAAGCTTAGTGTGACCGATCTAGAAAAACTTGCAGCAAGCATTAATGGATACAAAAAAGGAGTTATCGTTTGTGGGCCACAAGTTGATCAGCAACTTGCAAGCGCCATCGTGAAATTAGCTGCGGCATGGAATATACCTGTATTAGCAGATCCTTTATCCCAGCTACGTGCAGGAAGCCATTCAAAAGAACAAATTATTGAAGGTTTTGATGCTATTTTACGTTATCCAGCAATTCGAAATCGGTTAAAGCCCGACTATATCATCCGATTTGGTGCGATGCCTATTTCGAAGAACTATTTATTTTACGTAAAAGAAATGCAAAATGTGCAGCAGTTCGTAGTAGAAGTACATTCCGGATCACGTGACCCAGCTGGAAATGCCACGCAATTCATATACAGTGATCCAGTTACATTATGTGATGATTTACGCAATCACTCTAGTGCAACAGACAATTTAAATAGAGAATGGTTGGCTGAATGGCAGCAACTTAATCAGTCAGCTAAAAAACATTTAATGAATCAAATGGATGATCAAGGTGAACTAACGGAAGGGGAAGCAGTCAAGTGTTTATTTGAGGCGATTCCTATGCATAGCTGTTTGTTTGTAGGGAACAGCATGGCCATTCGGGATGTGGATACGTTTTTTATGGCAACGGAGAAAAACATTTCCATCCATGCGAACCGGGGAGCGAGTGGAATTGATGGGGTAGTTTCCAGCGCACTCGGTACAGCAGCCTCTGCAACAAAGGCAGCAACCCTTATTATAGGTGATTTGTCTTTTTACCATGATTTAAATGGATTATTAACAGCAAAACAATATGATTTAAATCTTACAATTCTTCTTTTAAATAATAATGGTGGCGGAATCTTTTCTTTCTTACCACAAGCGAAGCACGAAAGAAATTTTGAGAAACTATTCGGCACACCACTTCATATTGACTTTGAGCAAGCGATTAATATGTATGACGGAAAATATAGTGTGGCTGACACACCTGAAAAGCTAAAACGGCTGCTTGCATTAAGCTATGCACAATCTGGTTTATCCGTTATTGAAGTGAAAACCGATCGAAATGCGAACGTCCAATGGCATCGCGACAAGTGGAGTAGGATTGAAAAGGAATTGTTTAAAAATGAATCATAGACGTTCTTTATTTTCAACCGACGGTGCTACATATGCCTATGAAATAAGGGGGAAGGGCCCACCACTTCTCTTAATGCATGGGTTTACCGGCAGTCGCTTAACGTGGAAAAACGTAATTAAACAGTGGGAAAATCAATACATGTGTATTACGCTTGATATGCCTGGCCATGGAGAAACAGTTATTCACTCCCCACGAACGATGGATAGATTTAGTTCAGATATTAAGCAATTTCTAGCATATTTAAAGCTGGAAAAAGTGCACTTAATTGGATATTCAATGGGGGGGAGAGCGGCGTTAAGCTTTGCACTGCTTTATCCAGATTACGTAGCATCTTTAGTACTTGAAAGTGCCTCACCAGGATTGGAGAAAGAGGCTGATAGGCAAAAGCGGCGCAGTCAGGATACAAAGCTTGCCGAAAAAATAGAAAAAAAAGGGCTCGCTTCATTTGTTGACTACTGGGAAAGTATTCCTATGTTTGCCAGTCAAAAAGCATTACCAAAAGAAATACAAAAAGAGGTTCGGAAAGAAAGACTTTCACAGACGGAAACAGGTTTAGTGCAGTCGTTACAATTTATGGGGACTGGTGTTCAACCCTCATGGTGGGAGGCGTTACAAACTTGCCATGTAAAAACGCTTTTAATTACTGGAAGTAAAGATGAAAAATTTATTAATATTAATAAACGAATGCTGCTATATTTACCATACGCAAGCTATTCGGAAGTTGAAGATGCCGGACATGCTGTTCACGTGGAACAACCAGCCGTTTTTGGTAAACTAGTAGTATCATTTCTAAAACAAAGATAATTTAATTAATCAAGGAGGAAATTGAAATGACAGTAGCATGGGATAAGGTAAGAGATTACAATGAAATAGTTTATGAAAAATATAACGGAATTGCCAAAATTACGATCGATCGACCAGAGAAGCGGAATGCGTTTACTCCTCTTACAGTCAATGAAATGATCGATGCATTTGCGGATGCGCGGGACGACTCATCTGTCGGAGTTATTATATTAACTGGAGCTGGAGAAAAGGCATTCTGTTCTGGAGGTGACCAATCTGTTAGAGGTCACGGTGGCTATGTTGGAACAGACCAGATTCCACGTTTAAACGTATTAGATTTACAACGACTTATTCGTACAATTCCAAAACCAGTTATTGCAATGGTAGCAGGCTATGCTATTGGTGGTGGCCACGTTCTTCATGTCGTTTGTGATTTAACGATTGCAGCGGATAATGCCATTTTTGGTCAAACAGGCCCTAAAGTAGGTAGCTTTGACGCTGGCTATGGTGCAGGCTTGCTAGCTGAGATGGTTGGACAAAAACGAGCTCGTGAAATTTGGTACTTATGTCGTCAGTATAACGCGGAGCAAGCGTATGAAATGGGGCTTGTGAATACAGTTGTGCCACTAGAAAAGCTTGAAGAGGAAACAATTCAGTGGTGTGAAGAAATATTAGAGAAGTCTCCGACAGCGTTACGTATGCTCAAGGCGTCATTCAATGCAGCGACAGACGGATTAGCCGGGCTACAGCAAATGGGTGGGGATGCCACATTGCTTTATTACACAACAGATGAAGCGAAAGAAGGAAGGGACGCATTCAAGGAAAAGCGCAAGCCAGATTTTGACCAGTTCCCTAGATTTCCTTAATCGTAAAATGAGTTTATTCAAATTACACTAAGTAAGCAGCCTATTTTGTTCATTTGAAAATCGCTTTATATGGACAAGGAGCGGCTTTCACGTTTTATTAGCACGATTATTTGAAAATAGAAAGAGGGTAAAATTCGAATGTGGATTTCCCTCTTTTTTATTGTACATACTTAGTTTTACACAGCTAGTCGTAAAAGGAGTTTTAATTATGAGTCAAGCAATTCCACATTGGCTAGATAAACAAGCTGCATTAGTACCAAATAAAATTGCCATTGAACAAGCGAATAGAGAACCTATTACTTTCTTAGAATTAAAAGAGAAAAGCGAATTAGTCGCTCGAAAACTTGCACAACTAAACGTAAAGAAAGATACACATGTAGGGATACTAGCTGCAAATCGTACAGATATTATAATTGCTGTATATGCGCTAAGTTACTTACAAGCTGTCGCGGTTTTACTGAATACACGTTTAGCGGAAGCAGAATTAAATTATCAAATAAAGGATGCTGCCCTTCATTTATTGATTATATCGGAAGAGGCAGATCGAAAGTATGCGAATCGTGTTCAGACAAAAACGTTTCAAGACATTTATACCACAGAAGAAAAAAATGTAATGTTAAAAACAGAACTAAACTTAGAGCAGCCTTTTACGATGATGTATACGTCCGGAACAACTGGAAGACCAAAGGCAGTCATTCATACTTATGGGAATTATTGGTGGAGTGCGGTTAATTCCTCCTTAAATTTGGGCATGTCCCATCACGATAAATGGCTAGTCGTACTACCGATGTTTCATATTGGTGGACTATCAATATTTATCCGTAGTGTCATCTATGGAACGGCTGTTTACTTAGTAGAAAAGTTTGATGAAAAAGTTGTACATGAGGCAATTATGAAAAGAAACGTTACGATCATGTCGGTTGTAACGGTTATGCTGCAAAAGTTAATGGAAGAATTAGGAGACGACCATTATCCGAACACGTTTCGCTGTATGTTACTTGGAGGGGGACCAGCACCTAAGGTTTTGCTCGAACGTGCGCAAGCGAAGAATATACCTGTTTTTCAATCGTACGGTATGACGGAAACAACTGCCCAAATTGCCGCACTGAACCCTTCGGACGCTTTAACGAAACTAGGATCTTCTGGAAAGCCATTGTTAAGTGCAGATATAAAAATCAGTGAACCGGGGGAGGATTCGGTTGGGGAGATTTTTGTGAAAGGCCCAATGGTTACAAATGGCTACTACAACCGACAATTAGCGAATAAAAACTTATTTAAAGCTGGCTGGTTAGCTACTGGAGATATGGGGTATTTGGATGAAGAGGGCTATTTATATGTTGTAGATCGTAGAAAAGATTTAATTATATCTGGTGGTGAAAATATATACCCTTCAGAGATTGAGCAAATATTGACACGTGTAAGTGGCGTCAAGGAAGCGGCAGTTATTGGGAAAGCGAATGAAGTTTGGGGAGAAGTCCCCGTAGCTTTTATTGTCGCTTCAAATAACACTATTTCGGCAGAGAAAATATCGTCCTTTGCAAAAAAACATTTAGCTAAATACAAATGCCCGAAAGAGATTCATTTTATTGAACAATTACCACGAAACGCTTCGAACAAACTTGTGCGAACAGAGCTGCATCGTTTGCTTTAAACGAATCCGATATCTTTCATACATGCTTCCTAAAAAATGAGACACATTATTAGTAGGAGGTGCGGTATGAAAGAAAAATATTATGTAAGCTTAGCTTCTCGAGAAATATCACGTAGTCGCTACCATAATAACGATGATTTTACTATTTACGCTACAGAAGATGAAATTGAACAATTACGTAGTAAGCTTGACGCGATGTATCATGCGGATTTTAATGCGTATTGGCGTGCGCATGTTCCGTTTATGCACTATCATAATGATAAAGCAAATGAAGCGTACGACGGTCAGGTTACCCAAGTTTTTCAAATGCTCTATGAGCTTGGTGATGAAAAAACGAAAGAATATATTGCCGAGACAGGCGTTCTAGGTGATGCATCTATGTAAACGGGATAAGCCAAATAGCTTATCCTCGTTTATTTCGTAGTGCCGTTTACATTTGCTATTTTTAAGGTATAGTGAGTAAAGTGTACCGAATAAAGGCAGTTGATAATATGTATACATTTAAAGATTATTATAATAATAAAGTGAATTTATCGTTTGAAGATCATCCTTTTTCAAAAAATCCAAAGCATGTTTGGGTTATTTGTAAAAGTAATGGGCAATGGCTTCTAACGGAGCATAAAGATCGTGGCATTGAATTTCCAGGTGGAAAGGTCGAAGCTGGTGAAACGGCAGAGCAAGCTGCGGTTCGAGAGGTAATGGAAGAAACAGGCGGAGTCGTAAAACAAATAAATTATATAGGGCAATATTATGTAGCTGGTAAAAACGGAGATGTGATAAAAAATGTTTACTTCGCCGATGTCCCCCATTTAACGGAGCAAGAAACATATTATGAAACGAATGGCCCGGTTTTTTTACAACATCTTCCAACTAATATAAAGCACCATTCTTTATTTAGCTTTATGATGAAGGACGATGTTCTTGCGTATTGCTTACAACGAATTAAAGAGCAATGGAATGAATTTACTCTGTAGTTCGCTCTTCGTACTAATAAAATGAGTGCATTTTTTATTAATCCCTTCGCATTAGATTATAGATTTATAAACGTAAACAGCGGATGAACAACTATATACTGTTAGGAATAAACAGAGGCATCTTGCATTTAGCGATATCCTCTGTTTATTCTGCTTTAGACGGTATGTTTTATCAAAACCCTCTCTAATTTCTCAACGACTTTATACATAATTGCTGCAAAGATTGCAATTAAGAGTAAGCTTGACATAACTAATGTAAAATCGAATACTTGGAAGCCATAAATTATTAAATAGCCAAGTCCTTCACTGGAAACAAGAAACTCACCAACAATTACCCCTACCCAAGCTAAACCTACGTTTACTTTTAATGTTGAAATCATTGTCGGAAGTGTTGCAGGAAAGACTGCCTCTTTAAAGCATTGCCATCGTGTAGCACCAAAGCTTTTTAATACTTTTTCATAGTTTGGATCCACCTCTTTGAATGCTGAATAGACAACTAATGTTGTTATAATTACCGATACAATAGCACCCATCGTAATAATGGATAAATAGTTAGGACCAAACGCAACGATAATGATTGGACCTAAGGCAACTTTCGGCATTGCATTCATTACGACTAAATACGGATCCATTATTTTAGAAAACCGGAGAGACGACCAAAGGACGGACGCGATAATGATTCCGGCAAGTGTACCGATTATAAAGCCGAGTATCGTTTCAAACAAAGTGACTTGCAAATGAGCGATGATTGTTCCGTCCGAAAACTTATCGTTAAGTAGACGAAATATTCTCGTAGGTGAACTAAAAAGCAACGGGTCAATTATATAAAACCTGCTTGCAATTTCCCATAAACTAATAAAGCTAATAAATAGTAGGAGCTGCCAAAAGAGAACAATTCGTTTTTCTCGTTTTACGTTTTTTTGAAATTGTTCATAATGATACGTTTCGCTTTTATCATTCATGTTATTCAGACATCCCCTTCGCCCTAGCTGACGTTGACTCAGACTTATTTAATTCATTCCATACTTTGTCAAATAGAAATTGGTACTTTGGATGGCGCCGCACGTAAAAAGGCTTTTCATTTCTTAATTCAATAGGTACTTCAAATGATTTTGCAATTGAACCGGGATTGGCCTTCATTAGGAAAATTCGATCGCTCATAGATATGGCTTCACCGATGTCATGGGTTACTAGGATTGCGGTTTTTTTATATGTTTTTAATAATTTAGAAACAAGATTCTCTAACCTTAGTTTCGTTAAATAATCGAGTGCTGAAAAAGGTTCGTCAAGTAACAAAACTTCCGGATTCGTAATTAATGTACGAACCAATGCTGCTCGTTGGCGCATACCTCCAGATAAAGAGCTGGGATAATCATTGATTACTTCGGCTAACCCAACTTCTTTTAATAGTTCAATTGCTTCATCCCGTAATTTACTATTGTTCATTTTTCCAATTTTAGGACCTAATAACACATTATTAAGGATTGTTTTCCAAGGAAATAAATAATCCTGCTGCAACATATAGCCGATCGCTAAACTAGAATCAGTTATCTTTTCATTGTTTAATAAAACATTTCCTTCCGTCTGTTTAATTAGACCGGCAATGATGGATAGAATCGTTGATTTACCGCACCCGCTCGGACCTAGTATTGAGATGAATTCGCCTTGTTCTACTGAAAACGATAATGCATGCAACGCTTTCGTATCGTTATTTTTTGAAAAATAATGGTGAGAGACTTTATCCAAGGTCAGGTATGCCAATCGAATCCCTCCTTAATTTGAAATTATTTCCTCGGCTATTGTTGTATTTACAAGTTCTTCATAAGGCGCATTATTTGGCAGCTCCCCCGCTTCTTCCATAATTTGCTGTAAGTTATTCCACTCATCTTCTCCGAGAATTGGGTCTGTAGCAAAGGAACCTTGGCTTTTATAGCGATCGATCGAAGCTGTTAACACATCAAGGTCTGTGTCTTCAAAGTAAGTTTGGATTAATGTTGCTATATCTTTAGATTTATTTTCATTAACCCATTGCTGTGCCTTATAGATTGCTTTTGTAAACTTGTTAATGACCTCTTGATTTTCATTGATAAAGTTATGCTTAGCCATATAAACGGTATAAGGTACATGGCCTGATTCTTCTCCGAAGGAAGCAACGATATGACCTTTACCTTCCTTTTCAAAAACGCTAGCGGTCGGTTCAAATAATTGAACATATTCTGCTTCACCTGAAACAAATGCACCTGGAATGTTGGCAAAATCAATATTTTGAATCAAGTTAAGATCTGAATGAGGATCGATCGCATGTTTTTTTAATACAAACTCTCCAACCATTTGCGGCATACCACCTTTTCGTTGTCCTAAAAAAGTACTGTCGCGTAAATCCTCCCAAACGAAGTCATCATTTGGTTGCTTAGCAACGAGAAATGTACCATCTGTTTGAGTAAGTTGCGCGAAGCTTACAGCGTAATCAGAAGCATCTTGTGCATATACATACATTGATGTTTCTGCTCCGACAAGAGCGATATCAGCACTGTCGGAAAGCA
This sequence comes from Virgibacillus sp. W0430, assembly GCF_051846935.1. Lineage (NCBI taxonomy): Bacteria > Bacillati > Bacillota > Bacilli > Caryophanales > Bacillaceae > Virgibacillus > Virgibacillus sp. W0430. Next base: position 9,317 of record NZ_JBPYCS010000005.1, on the reverse strand, counting down.
AAGCTGTCATCGTTTTATCTCCGCCCCAAGTGGTTTTCAATTCTACATTTAACCCTTCCTCTTCAAAATAGCCATTTTCCAATGCAACATATTGCGGCGCATAAAATAAGGAACGGGTAACTTCAGCAAGCTGAATTGTTGTTGTACGATTCCCATTGCATGCTGTTAAAAATATAAGTAAACTGCAAGCAATAAAGGCAATAAAACCGTATTTTTTTTTCATAACAGTCAACTCCTCCATAAACTCTTGATATATTGTCAAAATAGCGTATGCACTATTTATAAAATGTGTGAATGCCTAGATGGTGTCGTTGGTTTTGCGGCTGTTTTTAAGGAAGAATAAATGAAAGAAGAAAGGAGATGTTGTTTCATATGGAAGTGCTATAAGAATAGCTGTGGTGTAATTAAGCTTTCGGGCTTTATGTGTGCAAGTAAAAAACAACTAAAAAAACTGGCCTCAACTATCAAAGACGATAATTGAAACCAGTTCCTGTTAATTTCGCTTTATTCTCCTGTATATAGAGGACCAGCTTGCTTTATTTCATCACTTGCTCTTGTGAATTTAGCAAAGTTCTTATGAAATTCCATAGCTAGCTCTTTTGCTCTTTTATCGTATTCTGCCTTATCGTCCCAAGCTACTTTAGGTACTAATACATCGTCTGGTACACCTGGTACGTGTAAAGGAATGTTTAAACCGAAAACTTCATCCTTTGTAGTTTCTACTGTGTTTAACTCGCCTTCCAAAGCTGCATGAACCATAGCCCGTGTATAAGCTAATTTCATCCGTTTACCAATGCCGTATGAGCCACCTGTCCACCCCGTGTTTACAAGGAAGACATTTGAATTAAATTGGTCAATTTTTTCACCGAGCATTTCAGCATACGTTGATGGAGCAAGAGGCAAGAATGGCGATCCGAAGCATGCTGAAAACGTTGCTTGTGGTTCCGTAATACCTCTTTCAGTACCCGCCAACTTACTTGTATACCCGCTTAAGAAGTGATACATCGCTTGTTCCTTCGTAAGCTTGCTAATCGGTGGTAATGTCCCTGAAGCATCCGCAGTTAAGAAAAGTATCGTATTTGGATGTCCAGCAATACTAGGTGAAACGATATTATCAATATTTTCTAATGGATACGCCGCACGGGTGTTTTCAGTTAATGTTGTATCCGAATAATCTGGGGTACGGGTAATTCCATCCAACACGACATTTTCGAGAACTGAACCGAAACGAATTGCATTAAAGATTTGTGGCTCTTTTTCTTCCGATAAATCAATGCATTTTGCGTAACAGCCACCTTCGATATTAAAGACACCGTTTGGTCCCCATCCATGTTCATCGTCCCCAATGAGATGTCGATAAGGATCAGCAGAAAGTGTCGTTTTTCCTGTCCCAGACAAACCAAAGAAAAGCGCAACGTCTCCTTCCTGTCCAACGTTGGCAGAGCAATGCATGGAAAGGATGTTTTGTAATGGTAATAAATAATTCATAACAGAGAAAATCGACTTCTTTATTTCTCCTGCATATTCCGTACCACCGATAAGTACGGTTCTTCTTTTAAAAGAAATGATTATAAATGTTTCGGATTTTGTACCATCAATTGCTGGATCCGCTTTAAATGTAGGAGCCGAAATTACAGTGAATTCAGCTTCGTGTTCTTTTAATTCATTTTCTGACGGACGAATAAACATTTGACGAGCAAATAGGTTATGCCAAGCATATTCATTTATTACTTGAACAGGAAGGCGATAATTTTCATCAGCTCCTGCAAACCCTTTAAACACGTAAATTTCATCTTTTTCTTGTAAATGCATAATTACTTTATTATAAAGTTTATCGAACGATTCCTCATCGATCGCTTGATTGACAGCACCCCAATCGACGTTGCCTTCCGATACATCATCCCGAACAATAAATCTATCCTTCGGAGAACGTCCTGTATATTTACCAGTAGTAGCCTGTATTGCCCCAGTAACTGTTAATTCCCCTTCGCGATGGGATAAAATATTCTCGACTAATAATGGAACAGATAAATTTTCATATATTCGCGTTTTACTGCTTAAGTCATTTAAAACAGACGAATGTTTAATCGAATTCATATGGGATACCTTCCTTTATTCAATTTACTTAAATCTGACTAATAGTATAACACATTATATAAATAGTGCATACTAATAATTTCGATATTTTACTTGACATATATCCGATTGTAACCATTCCTAACGAATTTGTGAAGTTTAGCTTATTATAAACGATTATTAAGTTGACATACGACTATTAATTCGTTAGCATAAATGCTAAGCGGATACTCTTATTCAGAGTCGGTGGAGGGACAGACCCTATGAAACCCAGCAACCATCACAGTAGTGAAAAGGTGCTAACCTGATGCAAGGATTTTCCTTGAACAATAAGAGCGAAAGGCTACTATTCCTTTCCTCATGATTGCAGGAAGGAATTTTTTTGTGTTTTTCGTGAATAATGAAATGAATAGAGTGCCGAAATATATATTGTCCTTTAAAGGAGGGACTATAATGTCAGTGAAACGACGCTTATTTACATCTGAATCTGTAACAGAAGGACATCCTGATAAAATGTGTGATCAAATATCCGATGCCATTTTAGACGAAATTTTAAAAAACGATCCTTTTGCTCGTGTTGCATGTGAAACGACCGTTACGACTGGTCTTGTATTAGTGTCTGGGGAGATTACAACGAATACATATGTTGATATTCCAACAATTGTACGCAATACGATTAAGGATATTGGATACACACGTGCAAAATATGGTTTTGATGCAGATACATGTGCGGTGTTAACAGCTATTGATGAACAGTCATCAGATATTGCTGAAGGAGTAGACTGTGCGTTAGAAGCTCGGGAAGGGCATATGACAGAGGCTGAGATTGCAGCTATTGGGGCAGGGGATCAAGGATTAATGTTCGGTTATGCATGTAATGAAACAGAGGAGCGGATGCCGCTTGCGATTTCCTTGTCACATAAGCTTGCTAAACGTTTAGCAGATGTAAGAAAAGAAGGAATTTTAGACTACATTCGTCCGGATGGAAAAACGCAAGTAACGATTGAGTACGACGAGAATGATGAACCAGTACGGGTCGATACGATCGTCGTGTCTACACAGCACCATGAAGATATTACTTTAGATCAGATTGAAAAAGATATTTTACGCGAGGTTATTGAGCCTGTCGTCCCGACGCATTTGTTGGATGACAAAACAAAGTACTTTATTAATCCTACCGGGCGATTTGTAATTGGTGGGCCTCAAGGAGATACAGGGCTGACTGGTCGTAAAATTATTGTTGATACGTATGGCGGTTACGCTCGACATGGTGGCGGTGCATTCAGTGGAAAGGATGCAACAAAGGTAGACCGTTCCGGTGCATATGCCGCACGCTATGTTGCAAAAAATATTGTAGCTGCAGATCTTGCTGATGTTTGTGAAGTACAGCTCGCTTATGCGATCGGTGTCGCTGAACCTGTTTCTATTTCTGTTAATACGTTTGGAACAGGAAATGTTGATGAAGATCGTCTTGTGCAAGCAATTCGTAAACTATTTGATTTAAGACCTGCAGGCATTATAAAAATGCTTGATTTACAGAACCCGATATTTCGTAAAACAGCTGCATACGGTCACTTTGGACGAACAGATACGATTTTCCCATGGGAAAAAACGGATAAAGTTGAAGAACTAAAAGCAATTACACTAAATTAGATATCGAGATGAGGCAGAACCCATTTTTGCAATTTTACCATTACGTATAGTTTGCAGGTCTGCCTCATTTTTTGTTTCTATTTAATTTAACAAATTAAAAGTCGTGTCCAAGGTCGGTTAAGTTTTTATATTCGCTTCTTTTTTCTAAGTATGATTTTCGAATCCGGTCCATTTCATCTATATCTTTATCGGTTAGTTCTCGTATCACTTTTGCCGGTCGTCCGAAAGCGAGCGTACGTGGTGGTATCTTTTTTCCTGGGGGAACAAGGGTGCCAGCGCCAATAAATGCATGCTCACCAATCTCAGCCCCATCTAAAATCATACTTCCCATACCGATAAGTGCATTTTTTCGGATTGTTGCAGCGTGCAATGTAACCTGATGTCCGATTGTGACATCATCTTCAACGATTACTGGCATATTTGGACTTTGATGAATAAGGGAGAGGTCTTGGATATTTACACGCTTACCAATTCGTGTCGGTGCAACATCTCCGCGTATTACCGTTTTAAACCAAATGCTTGATTGCTCCTTAATTTCCACATCGCCAATAATTACAGCATCTTTGGCAACAAATGCAGTAGGATCGATAACTGGTGATTTTCCTTTATAATCATGAATCATCGTTGTTTTTCCTCCAGTCATAAAAAAAATAGTATATGCTATTGAAATTATTTTTTTTGAATTGCAATTATAAACGGTGGATCATTTTTTTGATTGATAAATCGATACTGAAGGACGTTATAAAGCTTTTGGTCCAGTTCAATGGCGTATTTTAAAACGGCTTCCTTTTCTTGTTTACCACCTTCATGTCCGTGATAAATAACGAGAACAATAATTCCGTTATTCTTTAAAAAAGGAAGGATGCCCTCAATTGCTGCGATAGTAGAAGCTCCCTTTGTAATAACTGTTTTATCGCCCTGCGGCAAATAGCCGAGATTAAAAATAGCCCCACCAATAGAAGTTATCTCATGTTTAGTTAAGTAAGTTGCAACGTTTGCGTGGCTATCTAAGACATACGTTACATTGTTCCATCCGTCGCTTTCTATCCGTTTCTTTGTATTTTGGATCGCCTGCATTTGAATATCAAAGCCAAGTACGTGACCTTTTTCTCCGACAAGCTTAGCTAGTTTAAGCGTATCATTGCCATTGCCACACGTACCATCAATTACAGTTTCTCCTGTAGTAATAGCAGTTTCGAGTAAGTAATGTGAATATTGAATGATTCCTTTTAACATACATAATCACCAAATGTTTTCGTTGTACGTACCATATGTTGTAAAGCTCCTTTTGTTTATTATTAGTATAGTCTAGCACGGATAAGGAAACATTGAAAATGGATTCGTACAATAGACAGGTTGAGACAATGAAGTTATGGATAGTATAGTTAATGAAGTGTTGAAAAATGGTGTGAAATGTAGCTGAGTTACCTTGACAAAATATGTACAATTAACTACAATTCGTATAGCGAAAGAAATATTAGATGGGCACGTTTTCAGGTGAAGAAACAGTGATTAAGGCAAGCTGTTCCTGAATATTACAATACACCTCTAAAATATTGCAAGTTTTGTTAGCTTGCCGTAAATCTATGATTCACAATGCGTTGAAATAGTTTACGATTAGATAGGTTTAGTGGTACTCTGGGAGATGCAGCTTCTCGTTCCTTTGCTGGGATGAGTAGCTTTTTTTATACTTTTTTAATTCATTGTTGACTCACCCACTGTACGAGTAATATGCACTTGCAACCAAATTCGAAAAGCGAATTTTTACATACACTGTGTAGTATAGGTTCGACAATAAAAGGAGGAAAATAGGTTGGGTTATGATCATCACGAGATAGAAAAGAAATGGCAATCGTTTTGGCTTGAAAATCAGACGTTTAAAACAAATGTACGGTCTGATAAAGAAAAAGTATATGCACTGGATATGTTCCCGTATCCATCTGGAGCAGGACTGCACGTTGGGCATCCGGAGGGGTACACAGCAACAGATATTATTTCTCGGATGAAACGCATGCAAGGGTATGAAGTACTTCACCCAATGGGCTGGGATGCTTTTGGTTTACCTGCTGAGCAATATGCGCTTGATACTGGGAATAGTCCGGCCGCGTTTACAGAAAAAAATATTGCAACATTTAAACGACAAATTCAAGAGCTTGGTTTCTCGTATGATTGGAATCGGGAAATTAATACGACCGATCCAGCTTATTACAAATGGACACAGTGGATATTTACAAAGCTATACGAAAAAGGCTTAGCGTATATAGATGAAATTGATGTTAACTGGTGTCCAGCACTTGGAACGGTTTTGGCAAATGAAGAAGTTATTGATGGGAAAAGCGAAAGAGGGAACCACCCCGTTGTAAAAAAACCGATGAAACAATGGGTTTTGAAAATTACAGAATACGCAGATCGCTTGCTTGAGGATTTAGAGGAGCTTGATTGGCCTGATAGTATTAAAGATATGCAACGCAACTGGATTGGCCGGTCAGAGGGAGCGGAAGTTTCCTTTGAAATAGATGGTTATAATAAAGCGTTTACCGTGTTTACGACGAGACCGGATACACTTTTTGGAGCAACCTACGCAGTCTTGGCACCAGAGCATCCGTATGTAAAGGAAATTGTTACAAATGACCAGCAAGCAGCAGTTACAAGTTATTTGGACGATATAACGAAGAAGTCAGAAATTGAAAGAACTGATTTAACAAAAGAGAAAACGGGTGTGTTCACTGGTGCATATGCAATTAATCCTGTGAACGATAAGAAAATCCCAATATGGATTGCAGATTATGTATTAATGTCCTATGGTACAGGCGCTATTATGGCTGTACCTGCTCATGATGAGCGTGACTATGCGTTTGCCACTAAGTTTGAACTGCCGATTGTAGAGGTAGTAAAAGGCGGAGATGTTACGAAAGAAGCTTATACTGGTAATGGAGAACATATAAATTCTGATTTTCTAAATGGATTGGAAAAAGACGAAGCAATTACTAAAATGATCGATTGGCTTGAGGAAAACGAAAAAGGAAAGAAAGAAGTAACGTACCGTTTACGTGATTGGTTGTTTTCCAGACAGCGTTATTGGGGTGAGCCAATCCCAGTTATTCATTGGGAAGATGGTACAATGTCTGTATTGCCAGAGGAAGAGCTTCCGCTTGTGTTACCGGAAATGACAGAAATAAAACCTTCGGGGACAGGAGAATCACCGCTAGCAAATAGTGACTGGGTCAATGTCATTCATCCTGAAACAGGAATGAAAGGACGCAGAGAAACGAACACAATGCCTCAGTGGGCTGGAAGCTGCTGGTATTATTTACGGTATATTGATCCACATAACACTGAACAATTAGCTGATCCAGAGCTTCTAAAAAAATGGTTGCCGGTTGATATTTATATTGGAGGGGCAGAGCATGCAGTTCTGCATTTATTATATGCTCGTTTTTGGCATAAGTTTTTATATGATATTGGAGTCGTCCCTACAAAAGAACCATTTATGAAATTATTTAACCAAGGTATGATTTTAGGTGGAAACAATGAAAAAATGAGTAAATCGAAAGGAAATGTCGTTAATCCTGACGATATTGTAGCTTCACACGGAGCGGATACGCTACGCTTATATGAAATGTTTATGGGGCCGTTGGACGCTGATGTCGCCTGGTCTACTAACGGACTAGATGGTGCTCGTCGTTTTCTTGATCGTGTATGGCGCTTGATCGTAAAAGAAGATGGTACGATTTCCGATAAAATTGTGAGTGCTGATGTTTCTTCATTCGAGAAGGTTTATCATGCAACAGTGAAAAAGGTAACCGTTGATTTTGAAAATTTGCACTTTAATACAGCTATATCACAAATGATGGTTTTTGTTAACGAAGGATATAAATCGGATCAAATTTCCAAGCAGCATATTGAAGGGTTTATAAAGCTTTTATATCCAATTGCACCCCATCTTTGTGAGGAGCTATGGAATCGATTAGGGTATACTGACACGATCACTTACGAACCATGGCCTTCGTACGATGAGTCGAAGCTGATTGAAGATGAAGTAGAAATAGTTATTCAGGTCATGGGTAAAATTAGAGCTAAAATAAATGTACCTCGTGACATTTCGAAAGAAGAGCTCGAAGTAAGAGCGATTGAGCAAGAAAAGGTACAAGAATGGCTCCGAGGAAAAACAATCCGAAAAGTAATTGCAGTTCCCGGCAAGCTAGTAAATATTGTAGCCAATTAAGTGTACACATAGATAAAAGGTTCGCCTCCAGCTTGCGGGTGCGAACCTTTTTGATTGTACAAAAGGAATGTTATTATCGAGTGGAAGATGTCATATACGCATTTGATTTCTACGTGCTAACTGGATTCCATTCTGTTTTTAAAATTATCCAGTCGTCTTTTTCAAAATACCAAAGCGTCTCTATCGTCCCAAGTTGATCGGCATGATACGCTCCACTTATCTGCTGGTAGCTTTTTAAAGCATACCCTTTGCGATTACTTAAATATTTTGGCTCAAAATAAGCGATTGGATCAATCATTACCTTTTTCCTAGCTTCTAATAGTCTTCCTTTTTTATCGTAAATGTTTAATCGGTTATACGTTTCGCTCCTTTTGGAAGCATCAAATAAAAGGGGTTCTTTATTAGGAGAGAGTTGTATTTCAACTATATAGTTGTTTTTAAAATGACCTTTTATATATTGATCTTTAGGTAGCGGTATTTTTGAAACGGCTTCATTTTTTAGCGTATAGCTAGAATAGTTGTACAATCCACCACTTCCTCCGGTAGCACTTTGAAAAAAGAAATCTAAAACGCCATCATGGTTTAAGTCGATAAATTGCAAAGTAGGTTCATAGCCACCACCGAAGGATATTTTCCATTGTTTAGCATATGGACTACGGATGTCCACCCATAATTTTCGATAATACGCATTTTCCTCAGTCAGTAGTATTCCTTTGAGTTCAATTGTTTCCTTTAATCCGTCACCAGTAACATCTTCTTCATACGACTCTATAATGTCTGTTTGAACAGTATTTATATGTCCTTTTGTTATAGTTGGATTGTCAAAATAAAATAAATTAATATGGAAGAGAACATAGAGGAAAGCCAATAAAAATCAACTCCTGATAATAGATCATGTCGTTAGCTTTTGCTAACAGTTTGTTTTTTATTCCTTATAATTTCATAGTTCAATCGCTTACTTGAGAATAGAAAAGAAAGTGTAGTTATAAAAAGAAGCGAGTTTACGGGTGTGTGATATGCTTGACTCTACAGGGAGACAGTCTTTCAGTGGAATTTTTAATGTGGAATAAATTCCCATTGTTAAGATCGCTGTTATGGTGTATAGTTGTTTTTGCTGTTATTGAAGCACATCTATTATTGTTGAGAGTAATTTTCTTTTTTAAAAAGTTTATAAGTTGCTTGACTAAAGTTTCATATAATGGTATGATGATTGTCCTGCTGATGATAGCAGAAATTTTGCTCCTTGAAAACTGAACAAAACAACTCGTATGTCAAGAGACGAAGAAACACCTCCGTGTTTCTTCGGAAGGTCAGCCTTTCTATTATGAAAGCTGACGATAAATGAAACAAGCTAAGACAATTG